>DATBSX010000001.1:0-1889 GCA_036559565.1 Steroidobacteraceae bacterium
GGCTGGTCCCTCGACCTCGACTGGCGCGGGGGCCTCGCGGCGCTCGACGGCAAGGTCGCGAGCGACGGCTACACGCTCTTCGGCGCCTTCATGATGATGATGCTGTTCAAGGGCATCCTGATCAGCGCCGCCGGCCCCGCGCCGAACTACGACATGCAGAAGATCCTCTCGACGCGCTCGCCGCGCGAGGCGGCGCTGATGAGCGGGTTCGTGTCGATCGTGCTGATGCCGGTGCGCTACCTGCTCGTCGCCGGCTTTGCGGTGCTCGCGATCGCCTATTTCGACGACCTCGGCATCGGCACGGCGAATTCCGCCGACTTCGACCGCATCCTGCCGGCGGCGATGCGCCAGTTCGCGCCGCCCGGCGTCCTCGGCCTCATCGTCGCGGGACTGCTCGCGGCCTTCGTCTCGACGTTCGCGGCGACGCTGAACGCGGCGCCGGCCTACCTCGTCAACGACGTCTACCGGCGCCACATCAACCCGCAGGCGAGCCGCCGGCAGCTCATCTACCTGAGCTATGCCGTGTCGATCGTGTTCGTGTACCTCGGCGCCGCGATCGGCCTCTACATCCCGAGCATCAACTCGCTGCTCATCTGGATCGTGTCGGGACTCTGGGGCGGGTACACGGCGGCCAACGTGCTCAAGTGGTACTGGTGGCGCTTCAACGGCTACGGCTTCTTCACCGGCATGCTCGTGGGCATGGTCGGCGCGCTCGCCCTGCCCCGCCTGCTCGGCCCGCTGTTCCCGCAGATCGCCGCGGACGTCTTCCCGCTCTACAGCTTCCCGCTGCTGCTGATCTTGTCGCTCGCCGGCTGCCTCATCGGCACGTACCTGACGCCGGCCGAAGACATGGACATGCTGAAGCTGTTCTACCGGAAAGTCCGGCCCTGGGGATTCTGGGGCCCGGTGCGTGACGCCGTGCTCGCCGAGGATCCGCAGTTCCCGGTCAATCGCGGATTCCGACGCGACATGTTCAACATCGTCATCGGCACCGCGGTGCAGACCGCGCTCGTCGCCCTGCCGATCTACATCGTGCTGCGACGCTTCGACGGCATCGCCGCCTGCCTCGCGCTGGTCGCCGCGGGCGGCACGATCCTGAAGAAGAGCTGGTACGACCGGCTGGAGAAGGACTGAATGGCCGCGCGACCCGAAGCGGACCTGCCGGCCGGCGGCGCTTACGGGCATTTTGACGCCCGGCAGCGCGAGTACGTCATCACCGAGCCGCTGACGCCGCTGCCGTGGATCAACTACCTGGGCGGCAAGGCGCTGCACGCAATCGTCTCGAACACGGGCGGCGGCTACAGCTTCTACCGCGACGCCAAGCTGCGCCGGCTCACGCGCTACCGCTACGACAGCGTGCCGCTCGACAGCGTCGGCAAGTACCTCTACATCGCAGACGGCGACACTACCTGGAACCCGGGCTTCCGGCCGACGCGCACGCCGCTCGACCGGTACGAGTGCCGCCATGGGCTCGGCTACACGCGATTCCTGTCCGGGAAGGACGGGCTCAGCGCGGACCTGCTCGTATTCATTGCCGACGACGAGAACGCCGAAATGCAGGTCCTGAAGCTGCGCAACGACAGCGCTACGCCGAAGACCCTGCGTGTCTTCTCGTACGTCGAATGGTGCCTGTGGAATGCCGACGACGATGCCGGCAACCTGCAGCGCAACCTCTCGCTCGCGGAATGCTACGTGAACGGCTCGATGATCTGCCACGTCACGGGTTACCGTGAGCGGCGCTCGCATTACGCCTTCCACCTCGTGAATCGCGCCGTGGAAGGCTTCGACTCCGACCGCAGCGCTTTCCTCGGTCCCTACGGCGACGCCAGTGATCCGGCGGCCGTCCGCGCGCGACGCTCGGGCAATTCCCGCGTCAACGGCTGGTGGCC
>DATBSX010000002.1:0-15334 GCA_036559565.1 Steroidobacteraceae bacterium
CCCGCCACGGCGAGATGTCGCTCGAGAATGCCGTCGCCCAGGTGGAGGCGTGGAATGCCGTGTTCCCGCTCGAGGATGACGAGCTCGCGGTCCTGCACGACCTGACGCTGCTCCGGCTCGCGACGGCGCTCTGCCTGTACGACTTCCGGATCCACGCGACCGAAAAGCCGGAAGCCTGGCTGACGGAAGAGCGGCCCGACATCGTGCGCGCGTTGTCGAAGTTCCTGGCGCTCGATCGCGCCGAAGTTCACGAGCGCTACCGCGCCGCCTGCGGGCGTGTCGGCCGCGCGCCGACGAACGTCGATATCGAAGAGTTGCGCGAGCGGCGCAGCCGCGCGCTCGGGCCGAGCTACCGGCTGTTCTATGACCGTCCGGTGCACCTCGTGCGCGGCGAGGGCACCTGGCTCTTCGACTCGGACGGCCGGCGCTACCTCGACTGCTACAACAACGTGGCCTCGGTCGGCCATTGCCATCCGCACGTGGTCGCCGCGCTGTCGCGCCAGGCGGCGACGCTCAACACGCATACCCGCTACCTGCACGACAACGTCGTCCGCTACGCGGAGCGGCTCACCGCGACGATGCCGGAACCGCTGCGGGTGTGCTACTTCGTGTGCACCGGCACCGAGGCCATCGACCTCGCCATCCGCATCGCGCGGATCGTCAGCAAGGCCGAGGGCGTGATCGTTTCCGACGACTCCTACCACGGCAACTCGAACGTGGTCGGCACGGCGTCGACGAGCATGTACCCGAAGTCAGAGCAACCGGCCTGGCTCGCGACCGTGCCGCCGCCCAATGGCTACCGCGGCGAATACCGATACGGGACGCCGGATCTCGGGCGGAAGTACGCGGCGCACATCGACCCGGCGATCGCGAAGCTGCAGGAGCGCAAGCAGGGCGCCGCGGCGTGGGTGTGCGACATCATCTTCGACTCCAACGGCACGATCCTGCCGCCGCCCGGGTATCTGGAGTACACCGCCGGGGCAATCCGGGCCGCCGGCGGGCTCTTCATCGCCGACGAGGTGCAGTCAGGGTTTTACCGCACCGGGGATGAGATGTGGGCGTTCAACTACTCGGATGTCGTGCCCGACATCGTCGCGCTCGGCAAGCCGATCGGCGACGGCCATCCGATCGGCGCGGTGATCACGACGCCCGCGATCGCCGCGAAGTTTGCGGCGAAGTTTTCCTACTTCAATACCTTCGGCGGCAATCCGGTTTCAGCCGCCGTTGGCATGGCGGTGCTCGACGTGCTGGAACGCGAGGGCATTCAGCAGAACGTGATCGAGGCGGGCAAGGTCCTGGAGGCCGGGCTCGCGAAGCTCGCGGCGAAGCATCCAATGGTCGCGGACGTACGCGGCAAGGGGCTCTTCTGGGGGCTCGAAATCGTGCGCGACCATACGATGCGCGTGCCGGCTGTCGAAGAAGCCGACCGGATCATGAACCTGCTGCGCGAAGACGGATTCCTGCTCGGGCGCACGGGGGCGTTCGATAACGTCATCAAGGTGCGGCCGCCGCTGGTGTTTACGCCGGAGAATGCAAAGATGCTGCTCGAGGGCATAGATCGTGCGCTGACCAAGGTATGAGTGTCTGGTCGCATCCGTAAGTTGGTAGCAGGCTTCCGCTACCAAATCTCTTGGAACCCCGGCCGAGCGCCGAGGTTACCGTTTTTGGCACAGCAACGCATTGAACCGCGGGACGCGGCGTCAGCGCGGCGCCTGCGCGCGCGCGACCACGAAGTCGCGCGTGATCGAGGCGACGCTGGGCGTACCGGCTTGTCGCATGATGGCGCGGAGCTCGCGAGCGTAGATGTCGAGTATCGCCTCGACGCCGGCCTGCCCGTAGGGAGCGAGCCCCCAGATTTGCGGGCGGCCGATGCCCACGGCACTTGCGCCTAGTGCCAGCGCCTTAAATACATCGGTGCCACGCCGTATTCCACCATCGACCAGCACCGGTACGCGGCCGCGGCAGGCCGCGAACACCTCCGGCAGGCACTCGATGGTGGAGCGCAGCGATTCCTCGTCGCGCCCGCCGTGGTTCGAGACGATCACGCCGTCGACACCGTGGTGCGCGCAATCGGCAGCCTCGTCGCCGCGCATAATTCCCTTGACCAGGAGCTTACCGCTGACGAGCCCGCGCACGCGGCTGAGGAAATCCCACGTCAGCGCCGAAGGCTGCGTGGATTCCTTCACGCGCGAGACATCAACGCCCTGGTAGATAGGTGCTCTGCGCACGAAATCGTGCGAGTTGTTGACATGGCAGTCGGTGCACACGCGTGGATCCAGGCGCTTCGCTCGCGCCAGCGACTCGTTGTAGCGCGGCCAGTGGTTG
Source organism: Steroidobacteraceae bacterium (assembly GCA_036559565.1). Lineage (GTDB taxonomy): Bacteria > Pseudomonadota > Gammaproteobacteria > Steroidobacterales > Steroidobacteraceae > SCUD01. The sequence goes on from DATBSX010000002.1 coordinate 2,326, forward strand.
TCGACGGTGAGCACGATGGCGCTGCAGCCGGCGCGCTGCGCCCGCTCGATCACCGCGCGCGTGACCTCCCAGTCGTCGGTGGGATAGATCTGCTGCCACACCGGTGCGCCACGCGCGGCCATTACATCCTCTGGTCCCGTCGAGCCGCCCGCCGAGAGCATCATCAGCGCTGAGCGTGACGCCGCACCGCGCGCAGTCGCGAGTTCGGCCTCGGGATGGAAGGCACGCTGGGCAGAGACTGCGGAGAGGTACACCGGCGAGGGCCAGTGCGTGCCGAACAGGTCGACTCCCAGGTCGGTGCGGGTCACGTCGACGAAGCGCCGCACGCTGATCTCAAGCTGGCCATAGGCATCGTGGTTCCAGGCCACAGTGCGATCGTCATCGACGCCTGTCGCCAGGTAACCGAAGTGCGCGGGCGGCAGCACTGCACGCGCGGCGGCCTCAAAGTCCGCGACGCCTAGCAGGTCCTCGAGCCGCGGCGGAGGAGCGGGCGCCCAAGTCGCCTGCGCGCGCGAAACCCGCGGCAGAATCGCGGCCGCGGGCAGTGCGAGAAGCCCCGCCAGCAGCGCGCGACGGTGGTGATCAAGGTGTTGCCTGTCCATGTATTCCCCTCCTGGCGCCCGGGGTTAAGGGCATGAATCTCTGCAACTGCTGGGCCCGGTATACCACGATGGTCAAAGCTCTCGAAAGATTCAGGCTCCGGTACCCCGGCCCCGCGCCGGGGTTTCTTTTATCGGGTGGTGAGAAGAGGCGTCGACCTAGTGCGCCGTCTCGGATGTCGGCACGGGCGCGGGCATTCCTGGGCGCCTGATGAGCAGATTGCGAACTTGCCACTGCGAATGATTCGGCACTTCCCGCAGGAATCGAACTTCGCCACCGGCTTGCAAGGCGATCGGGACGCCCTGGTCGAATAGAACGCGATTCCTTGAAATTGCCGGCAGAAGTTCGCCACCCGAGACAATCCCCGCCAGATTTAGCGGATCGGTCGCCGAAACAGACACTTGGTCCCCTGACTCGTCGCGGGAAACGCCCTTGAGCAGATCCGAGGCCTCCGGCAATGCAAATTGCTCCCCTGCAAATCCACTGACGAACCGCCCACCACGAATTTCCCCCCGCGCTTCCATGCGCCGGTACACATAGAAGAGGTCCCGCCACGGCGGCAAACCGCTCTCACGTTCCAGGAGCTTCCGGAACACGACCCCATAGCGGCGCAACAGCACGCGCGCGATGTGATCGACCTCAGGTGCGCCGAGCGCGTCCGCTTCAGATTCAACGCGCACGCGCCGCGGCAGGCTCCAACGGCCCGCGTCCTCAAGGCTCAAGAACGGGCGCCGGTACTGCCGCAGCCTTTCTCGCCGCTTCTTTGAAGTGATGAGCGCGCGGATGCCCGCGAAGGAATCCGACGTCACCCGACCGCGGCTGACAAGTTCGCCGAGGCCAGTCTCGACATCGCTGCGCAGGAGCCCCGTGTCGTGCACGAGGTCGTCGAAGAACGAGGCGCCGTGCTGCTGCAGGCTCTCCAGGATCTTCTGCCCCCGCGCCGACAAACCCTCGACCACTTCCGGCGCTTCGCCTTTACGTTGCCAATGCGCCAGCGCCTCCCGCCCAACCAGCATGATCGGCGTCGACCGCACGGGTCCTGCTGCCGGCGCGATTTCGCTGCCGCTAGCCTCAACGGGCCGAACCCACGCGATCCGCCCGGCGGAACAGAGCTTATCGAGATCTGACGGCGTGTAGTTCTTGACCCGCAGCGGCAGAATGTCCCGCTCCCAGGCACCGGCCGGGATTGCGAACCCTTCGAGCTGCTGCAGCACGGCGAGCAATCCGGCTTCGCCTTCCTGCCGGTCGTCGCGCCCTTCCATCGCCACCCGCTGCCAGCGGAACAGGAACCTCATGAACTGCGCGGGCGGCACGGCCTGGATCTCGTTGCGCTTGCGGTCGCGCGTCAGGCGGTGGATGCGAATCAGGAGCCGCCGTTCGCACCATTCCTCCTCGCGCCCGCCGCTGAATCGGCCGCGCATGATGGAGCCTTGCGATTCAAGCATGAGGAGAGCGGCGCGGACCGGCCCCTCCGGCACGTCGACCGAGACGCGCAGCGACGTCTCCGTCAGCGGTCCCACGAGTTCGAGGCGGCTCCTCAGGATCTCCGCGAGCGCCTCGGTGTCGCCGTCTTTCGCGCGCTCGAACTCGGCGGATCTTTCCACGGCGAGCCAGAGCCCGTCGTGGTACATCACGCGTCGCTCGTCCCGAAGCTTTGCGAGCTGCGCCTTCCACGGCTCGATCTCGGGTGCAGTCAGGAACCCGTACACCACGAGCGCGTCGTGCAGCTCGTCGTGCGAGCCGATTTCTGGCCAGGCTTCCGCCTTCACTTTCGCAATTGCTGCGGGATCGAGACGGCCGAGGTCGGCAGCGTCCTTCGGGTCGAGCAGGCGATCGGTCGTGATGGATCGCGTGCGACGCCCTTCGGCATCGCCGTCGTCGAGGAAGGCGTAGGGTCGCGCGCCGAGCACTGCATGCGAGAGCGGTGAGGGCGCCGAGAGGTTGAGGCAATGCACCTGCACCGCGCCGTCCTCGATCCGCTTGAGCAGCGCGAGGAAGCCATCGACGTCCATGAACTCGCGCAGGCAGTCGTCGATCGCCTGCTTCACGAGCGGGTGGTCGGGAATCTCGCGCGGGCCGGTCAGGTTCTCCGCGCAGGCCAGTTGGTCGGGGAACACGACCGCCAGGAGATCCTCGGAGTCCGCGCGCTGGAACGGCGCGGGCATGCGCTTGCCATGCCGGTTCCGCACGAGGGCGAGCGCGATGGCGGCATCCCAGCGCCAGCGTGTGCCGAACACCGGCGCGTCGAGCAGTGCCTGCACCAGCACGTCCCCGGCCGTCGCGGACTTCAGGAAGTTCTGGCAGTCCTCGAGCGGGAAGCTGTGCGTCGGTCCGAGCGAGAGGACGATGCTGTCCTCGAGTGCGGAGGCTTGAAGTTCAAAGTTAAATTGGCGGCAGAATCGCTTCCGCAGCGCCAGTCCCCAGGCCCGGTTGATGCGCGAGCCGTAGGTCGAGTGGACGACCACGTGGGTGTCGCCCACGTCATCGAAGAAGCGCTCGAACACGATGGTGCGGAGGGTGGGGAGCGTTCCAAGTGCGGCCTGGCCGGCGGCGAGGTACTGCGCGAGCTGCGAAGCTGAGACAGCGTCAAGCTGCCGCTCGTCGTGCAGCCACTTTTCGAGTTCTTCCGCCCCGCCGTCCGCGAGCTGTCCGAGCGCATCCTCACGCAGGCGCGAGACGGCGGCGGAGAGCTCGTCGCTTCGCGCAGGCGCCTCGCCCATCCAGAACGGAAGCGTCGGCGCCATGCCGCGGGCGTCCTCTACGTACACCTTGTTCACCTCGACCTTCTGCACGCGGTACGAGGTGTTGCCGAGCTGAAAGATGTCGCCGGGCATGCTCTCGAACGCAAAGTCCTCGCCGATCGAGCCGATGCGCAGGCCCTCCGGGTTCAGCACGACGTCGTAGTCGAACTGGTCCGGGATCACGCCGGCGTTGGTCACGGCCGTCAGCCGCGCGCCCTTGCGCGGGCGCAGCCGCCGGTTGACGGTGTCGTAGTGCAGGTAGGCCGAGCGGCGGCCGCGCCGGGTCGAGTAGCCCTCCGCGAGCATCTGCAGGACCTGCTCGAATTCCTCCGCGGTCAGGTCCGCATACGGCTGCGCGCGGCGGAAAGCGGTCAAGAGCTCATCGACGCCCCATTCGCGGCAGGCGACTTCCGCGACGATTTGCTGCGAGAGCACATCCAACGGCTTCTGCGGTACGCGGATCCTGTCGAGTTCGCCGCGCCGCACGCTGTCGAGGAGGGCGGTGCATTCGACGAGGTCGTCGAGCGAGAGCGGGAACAGCCGCCCTTTCGGGATCGTGCCGATGGCATGCCCCGCGCGGCCGACGCGCTGGAGCAACGCCGAGATCAGCCTTGGGGAGCCCATCTGGCAGACGAGGTCGATGTCGCCGATGTCGATGCCGAGCTCGAGCGAGGAGGTGGCTATGAGGGCCTTGAGCGAGCCGGCCTTCAGCCGCGTCTCCGCACTGAGGCGGTGTTCCTTCGAGAGGCTGCCGTGGTGGCAGGCGACATGCTCGGCGCCGAGGCGCTCGGCGAGGAAGCGCGTCGCGCGCTCGGCGAGGCGCCGGTTGTTGACGAAGATGAGCGTTGTCCGGTGCGCCAGGATCAGCTCTGCGAGCCGGTTATACAGCTCGTCCCAGACCTCGTTCGACATGATCGCCTCGAGCGGCGAGCGCGGGAGCTCGAGCGCGAGGTCGCGCTCGCGCACGTGGCCGGTGTCCACGATCTCGACGTCAACTTCGCGGGCGCCGACCAGGAAGCGCGCCATTGCCTCGAGTGGCTTCACCGTCGCGGAAAGCCCGACGCGCACCGGCGGCTTGCCGCAGAGCGCATCCAACCGCTCGAGCGAGAGCATCAGGTGCGAGCCGCGCTTGCTGCCCGCGACCGAGTGCAGCTCGTCCACGATCACGCTCTTGGTGCTCTTCAGCATCGCGCGGCCGGATTCCGAGGTCAGCAGGATGAAGAGCGACTCGGGCGTCGTGACCAGGATGTGCGGCGGGGACTTGCGCATCCGGGTGCGCTCGAAGGCCGAGGTGTCGCCCGTTCGCACCGCGTCGCGGATCGGCACGTCGTCGATGCCCAGCTCGAGCAGCTGGTCGCGGATGCCGGCGAGCGGCTCCTGGAGGTTCTTCTGGATATCGTTCGAGAGCGCCTTCAGCGGCGAGATATAGAGGACATGCACCTCGTCGGATAGACCCTTCGAGAGTCCCTCGACGACCAAGTCATTGATCGCGGAGAGGAACGCGGCGAGCGTCTTGCCCGACCCCGTCGGGGCCGCGATCAGCGCGTTGCGGTGCTGGGACGTGACCGCCCAGGCGCGCGCCTGCGCCTCCGTCGGCTCGGGGAAACGGCTGCGAAACCACCCGGCGACGGCCGGGTGGAAGGCGCTGAGGGCGTTCGGGGTCATCGGCGGATTGTGGCACGCGGGGGTGGCTCATCGGGTGAGCCTTGGCGGGTCTATCATCGGGCAGATCGGCTAGAAAACGTTTCCGCGAAAACGTTCCGGCCGGAACGTCTTTCGGCCAGTGTCCAAAGCCTGCTCTCTCCAGCGCGCGGGCGGCGCCAACCGTTTGAGTCGAATAAACCGTAACGCGTTACGGTTCATTCGCTAAAAAGACAGCCACCGGCCGGTCCGGATCGCCACCAGCCGTCGCCAGCGGGCTTATCGCAGTGACTTGAACGCCGCGCGCAGCTCCGAGGCGAAAAGCGCTGGCTCTTCCCAGGCCGCGAAGTGCCCGCCGCGCTCGGCCAGGTGGTAGTAGGCGACGCCGGGGTAAACCGCCTCGACCCAGCTGCGGGGTGCTGCCCAGAGCTCGCCGGGGAACGCCGTGAACGCGACGGGAACCTTGACCGGCGGCGGGCCTTTGCCGGATGCGCCGGCCTTGGCCAGGAACTGCCCGAACTCCCAGTACCACCGGGCCGCCGAGGCGCCGGTGCCCGTCAGCCAGTAGAGCGAGATGTTGTCGACGATGGTTTCCCGCGTGAGCTTGCCCGCGGGCTTGCCCTCGACGAACGCGCTCGAGATCTTGGTGTAGCTGTCGGTGTCGTGGTCGAGCAGCCAGGCCGCGAGCCCGACGGGTGAATCCTGCAGCGAGTAGCCGATCGTCTGCGGCCGGGTGGACTGCTCGAGGAAGTAGCCGAAGCCAGTCTGTTTGAACGTCCCGACTGCCTTGAGCGCCGTGCGCTCCTCTTCGGTTTGTGCCGGCAACTTGTCGGCGATGCCGAGCACACCCCCGAGCAGGTTGACGTGAATGCCGAGGAGCCCTTCGGCTCCCTGGCGTCCCATCGCATCTGCGACCGAGGCGCCGACGTCGCCGCCTTGCGCGACGTAACGGGTGTAACCGAGGCGTTTCATCAGCACGGCCCAAGCTTGGGCGATGCGGCCGGAGTCCCAGCCGAGCTCGGTCGGCTCGCCCGAAAATCCGTAACCCGGCAAGGAAGGCAACACGAGGTCGAATGCGTCCTCGGCGGTGCCGCCGTACTTCGTCGGGTCCGTCAGCGGGCCAATCGTGTCGAGCAGCTCGATGACCGAGCCGGGCCAGCCATGCGTCATGATCAGCGGCAACGCGTTCGCATGCTTGGACTTGACGTGGATGAAGTAGATCTCCACCCCGTCAATCGTCGTCTTGAACTGCGGCAGCGCGTTCAGTCGCGCCTCGACCTTGCGCCAGTCGTAGTCGGTCGCCCAGAAGCGGGCGAGCGCCTGCGTGGTTGCCAGCTGCACGCCCTGCGAGCGATCCGCGACGAGCTCTTTGCTCGGCCAGCGGGTCGCGAGCACGCGATTGCGCAGGTCGTCGATCGCCGACTGCGGAATGCTGACGTGATAGGGGCGGATTGACTCGTCCGCGGCAGCCGGGTTCACAGCCGCGGCAGCCGCACAACTGAGTGCGGCAACGATCGCGAAGCCGAAATGAATTAGCCGCTTTGCGTACGCCATGTTGGCCCTCTGTTATTTACTTGATTTGAACGGGCGTTCGTACGCTAGCGCGCAGTGCCGCGCCGCTACATAGGACCTTGGGCTTACGGGCTGGATCTACGGGGACGCGGGCGCGTCGACGCCCAGCTCCGGGTGCATTAGGGGAATTGTGTCACGGGCAACAGGCTCATCTGGAGCCCGCGGCAGGATTCCGGTCGCAACCTCAGGCGGTCATGCCGAGCACGGCACGCAGGCTCCGCTCGACCGATGCGAGCTCTGCCACCGACAGAGTTGTGAGAGGCCCATCGCCAATGCGCGCGCGATCGAGCGCCCGCGGCTGGTCGACGACGACCTGGCACGCGTCTTTCAGGCGGTCTCGCGCGGACACCGTGATTCGCCACAACCTGAACTCGGGGTAGACATGCGTCGTCAGCGGCAGCACGACGACCATGGGCGTGCCCGCGTCGTTCAATTCGTCCGCCTGCATGATCAGGACCGGCCTGATCTTGCCGATCTCCCGGCCGCGCGAAGGATTGAGGTTGGCAGTCCAGACCTCGCCGCGCCGAATCATCGTTTCTTTCCGCGGTGCCGGGCGGCGGCGTCTCTCGAGTAAGGGCCGCGGCTCTCCGCCACGCGAAGTCCCTCGTTGTCCAGCGGCACGGCTTCCTCTGCAAGGGCGAGGGCCTCCTTGCGAATCTTCGGATCCGAGTAGGCGGCGCGTGCTTCCGCGACGAATGCGGCCATGTATCGTGCGCGCTCCCGGCGCTCGAGGAACTCGGCAATCGCAGTGCGCGCGACTTCGGACCGCGCGAGGCCCTCGCGCCGCGCCTCCTCATCGAGCCGGGACTCGAGGTCTTCCGGGAGCCTCAGGCTGATGCCCGCCATGTATTACGCCGTGTATGACAAAACGTAGGACATTCTGGCATACACAGTGAACTACGACAACCGGGAGAGGCGTTTCCGCGGAAACGTTCCGGCCGGAACGTTTTTCGGCCAGTATCCGGCTCTGGTGGTCATTCGCTGGGGGTTCTTCACGATGCGTTCTTTTATCTTCGCCGGCATTCTGGCCCTGGCGGGTCCACTGGCGTCAGCCGCCGAGACAGCTCCGCCGCCCGAGCAGCCCGAGACGCCCCAGCCGCGCGTGCAGCGCACGCAGCATGAGATGCACCTCGATGGACAGGTCGTGAAATACACGGCGACCGTCGGTTGGCTGATCCTCAAGCGCGACGAATTCGGCAAGAAGGAAGACGCGAAGGCCGAGAAGGACGGCAAGGACCCCGGCGAGCAGCCGATTGCGCGATTCGGCTACACGGCCTACACGCTGGACGGCGTGAAAGACGCGTCACGCAGGCCCGTCACCTTCGCCTTCAATGGCGGCCCGGGCTCGTCGTCGATCTGGCTGCACATGGCCGTGCTGGGGCCGAAGCGCGTCGTCGTCAAGGACGGCGGCTACGCACCGCCGCCGCCGGTGCAGCTCGTCGACAATGAATTCACCATTCTCGACGCCACCGACATCGTGCTGATCGACCCGGTCGGCACGGGGTTCAGCAAGCCGCTCGGAAACGCCGAGGGCAAGGAGTTCTGGGGCGTCGACCCGGACATCGAATCGGTCGGCGCATTCATCAAGCGCTATGTCACGGACAACGGCCGCTGGGGCTCCCCGAAGTACGTGCTGGGCGAAAGCTACGGCGGGATCCGGGGCTCGGGACTCGCGAACTACCTGCAGTCGCGGCTCGGCATGAACCTGAACGGCCTGATTCTGGTATCGCCCTACTTCACGCTCGAAGCCGGCAGCGACGGCATCGGCATCGACTTGCCGCATGCGCTCTACCTGCCGACGTTTGCCGCGACGGCCGCCTATTACGACGCGCTTACCGAGAAGCCGGCGTCGCTCGATGCGTTCCTCGCCGAAGTCGAGCGTTTCGCCTACGACGAATACCTGCCTGCGCTCCGCAAGGGCTATGCCATTCCGGCCGACGAGAAGCAGGCGATGGCCGCAAAACTCGCGCGCTACACCGGCACGACCGCCGAGTTCTGGCAACGCGCGGACCTGCGTGTGAGCCACCCGCAATTCCTCCAGGAACTGTTGCGCTCACGCGGGCTCATCGCGGGCCGGATCGACGCACGCTTCGCGGGGCCTTCCCTGAATCCGCTGAATGACACGATGGACTACGACCCGTTCGTACCGTCCGTGCTGCCCGCATTCACGGCAGGCTTCCGGGCGTACCTGCACTCGGACCTGAAGTTCGAGGCGTCGGATGAATACGCCGCGTACGGCAATCTCTTCAAGATCTGGGACTGGAGCCACGCGCAGCCGGGCGTGGACCCGGACGACTACCCGAAGGTTCCGGCGCCCAACGTGCTGCCGGACCTCGCAGCGGCCATGACGATGAATCCCGGCCTGCACCTGCTGATCGAACAGGGGCTATACGACTTTGCGACCCCGAGCGTCGCGCTGAAGTACAACCTGGACCACCTGCGCCTGTCGCCCGAAGCGAGGCAGCGCGTTCAGGTCCACTACCATGCCGCCGGACACATGATGTATCTGAACCCGGAGGTTGCCCCCCGCTTCCGGAGCGACCTGGTCGGGTTCATCCGGGAAACGGACGGGCTGTAGCGTCAGGCGCTTCGTTAGAAGCCGGCGCCGTAGCTAGGCGGCAAGCGGGTCGTCGCCGGCTGGGTGTCGGAGCGGCGCGATTCGCCAGCGCCTCGCCGTTCCATTCGGCTTCCGCGCGTCGCTGGCGCGTCATCGAGGGCCCGATCCATGTCGGGGAGTCGTGTGGCCTTCTGGCCCTGCTTAATCTGCTCGTTCACGTGCATGACGGCGCCCTCCGGGACTGCTGCCTTTACAAGATAGCGCTGGGCGATTACGACTACATGACGTCCGACGTCGGGGAATGGCGTCAGTTCAATGGTGTCGATTCCGAGGGAGGCCGTCCGACTAGTCGGTAAGGTAGGACTTGATGAGCCAATCTCCCTATCGCTGGGTCATCGTGGTGGCAGGCGGCCTCCTGGGGTGCGTCGCCTTCGGCGCCATGTTCTCGCTGCCGGTTTTCCTGCGGCCGATCGCGCAGGAGACAGGCTGGTCGATTACCGGCGTCTCGGGCGCGATGACGATCGCGTTCCTGGCGATGGCGCTCGGCAGCATCCTGTGGGGCAGCCTGTCCGACCGCGTGGGTCCCCGGGTGGTCGTCCTCGCCGGCTCAATCCTCCTGGCCGCCAGCCTCGCGTTCGCCAGCCGCACCCACTCGCTCCTGGCGTTCCAGCTGATCTTCGGCATCGTGGTCGGCGGCGGCGCCTCGGCGATCTTCGCCCCCTTGATGGCCTGCGTGACGGGCTGGTTCGACACGCAGCGGAGCCTCGCGGTCTCGCTCGTTTCAGCGGGCATGGGCATGGCGCCGATGACCATGTCGCCGCTGGCGGCCTGGCTCGTCACGCACCACGACTGGCGGACCGCGATGCTCATGATCAGCGCCCTGGCAGCGGCCATCATGATTCCGGTCGCGTTCCTGATCCGAAGGCCGCCGGCGCTGGCAAACCCAGGGGCCGCGGCGGTCGCTGATGCGGATTCCGCGCCGGAGATGTCCCGCGGGCAGGCGCTGCGATCGCCCCAGTTCCTCATTCTCCTGCTGACGAACTTCTTCTGCTGCGCCACCCACTCAGGCCCGATCTTCCACACCGTGAGTTACGCGGTGACCTGCGGCATTCCGCTGATCCTGGCCGTGTCGATCTACAGCGTGGAGGGACTGGCCGGCCTCGGTGGCCGCATCGCTTTCGGCGTCCTGGGAGACCGCCTTGGGGCCAAGCGCGTCCTGGTCGCGGGACTGCTCGTGCAGGCGTTGGGAACACTGGGTTACCTGGCGGCCCGCGAGCTCGCCACGTTCTACACCGTCGCGGCGTTTTTCGGTTTCATCTACGCCGGCGTGATGCCGCTCTATTCCGTCATCGCGCGCGAGAATTTCCCTCTGAGGATGATGGGGACCGTGATCGGCGGCATGGTGACGGCCGGCGGGCTCGGCATGGCGACCGGGCCCGTGACCGGTGGCCTGATCTACGATTCTTTCGGCAGCTACTCGGGGCTCTTCGTCATGTCGTTCTGCCTCGGGATCGGCGCGTTCCTGATCGCGCTGACCTTCAAGCCGTTCCCGAGGAACCCGCCGGTGCCCGAGCCGGCGTGACCCGCCTAGCGGCTGGCCGTGACGATGATTTCGTCGAGCGTCTGGATCGGGGTGGCCCGGCCCACTTCGACGACGCCGACGGGCGCCGAGAAGAGATATTCCTGGTCGAGCACGAGCGCGCTGATGCCGAGGATCGCAAATGCGATGAAGGCGCTGATCATTCCATGAATCCCGAATTTCCGGCTGTACATAAGAAGGTCCTCATTTCGGGTCGCCACTCTCACTTTGATCCCGCACACCCCGGAATGGTTGGACCCGGCTCACACATTGAGGAGTGACGGCCCTCCCCACGCGAGGGACGAGCCCGCCCGGCCGCTGTCATACACTTCAATAGGCGGTTTGCCCGCTTTGTAGGACTCCTCGTTGAAGATCGCCCGCTTCATCGCCGCCTTCTGGATGTGTGGATTCGTGGCCGGCGCCGTCGCCCAGGCGGAAAAAAAGCCCGCAGCGACCGCCGAGACGCCGGCGGCGCCGGTGCCGGTGCCGGAAGCGGTCGCGCCGGACTCCCAGGCGGGCGACGCCCCGGCAGGTGACGCCGACGCGGTCGATGCGGCCGCGGTCGACGCCGACATCGCGAACCAGGAGCTTTCGGGCGAGGCGAAAACCCGGCTCGACGCGGCACGCGACGCCGTGGTGCAGATCCGCGGTTTCTTCGAAGGGTCCGCTTCGAGCGCCTTCCACGGCAGCGGTTTCGCCGTCGACGACGGGCGCAAGATCGTGACGAACTATCACGTCGTGGCGCAGGCCGTGCTGTACCCGCGTCAATACCGGCTGGAATACCTGGCGAGCGACGGGCAACAGGGGCTGCTGCACGTCCTCGCCATCGACATACGCCACGACCTTGCCGTCGTCATGGCCGACGACCTTGAATTGCCGCCCCTGAAACTGCGGAGCGAAATCCCCGCGCAGGGGGAACGCGCCTGGTCGATCGGTTTTCCGCTGGATCTCGGCCTGACCATCACGGAGGGTGTCGCGAACGGCCTGGTCGAGAACAGCATCGAGCAGCGAATCCACTACACGGGCGCGATCAACAGCGGCATGTCAGGCGGACCCGCGCTGGACACGAGGGGCCGCGTTTACGGAGTCAATGTCTCCGTGGTCACCGAGCGGCAGCTCGTCGGCTTCGTCGTGCCGGCCAAGCACATTCCGGCGCTGCTGGCACGGGCGAGAGTGCCGCTGGATCCTTCGCTGAGCGCGCGACAGCTGCGCCAGCGCGTGACGGCGCAGGTGCTCGTCTATGAAGCCGATGTGCTGGAGGCCCAACCGGACACACCGGGCACGCAAAGCGTGCGAGGCTACGTATTGCCGACGGAGATTTCGCGGTACGTCGAGTGCAACACGTTTGACGAACGCAGTCCGCATCCGCGCATGCGCGTGGAGACCCTCAGTTGTTCGATGCCGTCCCGTATCCTCGCGCAGCCCGGCGTGTACGTGGCGGGGCTCTCCATGCAGCACCGCATCCTGCAAGCGGCGGGCCTGCAACCCCTGCAGTTCGAGCGGCAGGTGAACCGCCTTGCCGAGTCGCAGCGCCGATCGGGCGCATCGGCCAACGTGGCGGCGTTTGCCTGCCGCGACGCGCTGGTGTCGCTGGACGGTTTCGATGCGCGTATCTCGACCTGCGTGCGCCAGTACCGGCTGTTCACCGGCCTTTACGATTTCGACGTGACGGTCGTCAGCATTGACGACGCGCAGCAGGCGCTGGTCAGCCGGCTCGCGGTCCAGGGCGTCGCATTCGAATCCGGCAAGCGAATCATGGAACGTTACCTGGGAGCCCTGCAGTGGACGCCGTGATGTTGATCGAGCTGGTCGACCGGCATGGACACACGATCCTGCTGCGACGTGTCGAGGGCGCCGGCACGCAATGTCGCGCAGGCCGTGACCTGGACTGCGACATCGTGGTGGACGACGAATATGCAGCGCCGCAGCATGCATTTTTTACGTTGCTCGACGACGGTCGCGTCAGCGTGCGGGATCTCGGGACGCGAAATGGCACGCTCGTCGACGGCAAGCGGGTTCCAGCGGATGAAAGCGTCATCATCGAACAGGGAGACATCATCATCGGACGCACGCGGCTGCGCATCCGCACAAGGCACACACTGGTGGCACCGGAACGCGTGTTGCGGCACGACTTCCTGCGCCGTCACCGCACGCCACTCGCGATGGTCGGCGTCCTGGCATGCATCGACTATGGCGCTTTCCTGCAATGGCTCAATGCGCCGTCATCGCTGGTCCGGAACATCACGATGGCGGCGCTCGTGGTGCTCGGACTGATCGCGTTGTGGACCGGCCTATGGTCACTGATGACAAAGCTGAATC
>DATBSX010000003.1:0-5215 GCA_036559565.1 Steroidobacteraceae bacterium
TAATCCGGCGGCTCAAAATCGGTCCGGTCCGGGACTTCGTTGGACGCAAGTCGCGTCGCCCGCATGGTCTGAGTCTACCATCTCCGCGCCGGGTTTCAGCGATTCTGAAGCCATTCGGCAACGCGCGCGGCGATACGTTCAGGTGTCCCGGAATCGAATGCGTCGAACCACTCGGCTCCCGGCTCTGCCCGGAGCCACGTGAGCTGGCGCCGTGCGAGCTGGCGGGTCGCGATCACGGCTTTCTCGACGGCTTCGGCCAGGGAAGCCCCACTCTCCAGGTGACTCCAGAGCTGGCGGTAGCCGATCAGGCGCATCGCCGGCAACTCGGGATGCAAGTCCCCGCGCGCGCGCAGCCTGCGCATCTCGTCGAGCAGCCCCTCGCGCAACATGGCGTCGAATCGCTCCGCGATGCGAAGGCCCAGCGCCGCTCGGTGGGCCGGCGCAAGCACGATCCTGAGAAATTCGCTTCGGGTCGCACCGCGCAGGTTCTCCGAGAGCTGCGCGGAAAGCGGCCGGCCCGTCCGCTCGATGACTTCGAGCGCGCGCTGGATGCGCTGGCGGTCGTTCGGCCGGATGCGAGCCGCGGCCGCCGGATCGAGATGCGCGAGTTCAGCGTGCAGCGCAGGCCACCCCGTCGCCCCGGCGCGCTCCTCGATCCGCTGCCGGATCGCCGGGTCAGCCGCGGGCAGGCGGGCAAGGCCTGACTGCAGCGCCCTGAAATACAGCATGGTGCCGCCGACGAAGAGCGGCGTGCGCCCGCGGGCACGAATCGCTTTCGTCGCCGCGTCCGCATCCGCGAGAAATCGCGCCGCCGAGTAGCTCTCGAGCGGATCGATCAGGTCGATGAGGTGGTGCGGCGCGCGCGCGAGGAGTTCGCGCGACGGCTTCGCCGTGCCGATATCCATGCCGCGATACACCATCGCGGCGTCCACGCTCACGATCTCGAGCGGGAAACGCTCCGCGAGCCCGATTGCGAGGTCGGTCTTGCCCGCACCGGTCGGGCCCATCAGGAGAATCGCGGAACCCGGCGTCATTCAACGCCCGCGCAGGAAGATCCGGTCGAGCTCGGCGAGCGTGAGCCGCGTCCACGTGGGCCGCCCGTGGCTGCACTGTCCCGATCGCTCGGTGCGCTCCATGTCGCGCAGCAGCGCGTTCATCTCCGGAATCGACAGCTGGCGGTGCGCGCGCACCGCGCTCCTGCAGGCGATGTTGGCGAGGAGTTCGTTCTGGCTGCCGTCGATGCGGTGCGCCGTGCCGCCCGCACCGAGGTCGGCGAGTGCGTCGCCGAGCACGGCTGTCACGTCCTGGCCCGCGAGCGCGACCGGCACTTCGCGCATGGCGAGCGTCGCCGGCCCGACGCGATCCACACGGAAACCGGCGGACTCGAGTTCTCCCGCGTGCTGCTCGGCGAGCTCGGCCTCCGCTTCGGTGGTCTCGAGCAGGGCCGGAACTAGCAGCGACTGGCGCGGGCCCTTGCCCGAATCCAGCGCCGCCTTGAGCCGCTCGTACAGGATGCGCTCGTGCGCCGCGTGCATGTCCACGAGCACCATGCCCTCGGCCGACTGAGCAATGACGTAGATGCCGTGCAATTGCGCGATCGCGTGCCCGAGCGGCTGGTCGGCCGTCGCGGATTGATCCTGCGTTGCGGCGGCGGCCGCCGACGACGCGAAGTCACCGTTGCTCGCCGGCTCACCCAGCGCGAGTGCCGCGGTCGCGGGCGTGCGCGCGCCATTCCACAGGGCACCGGCCGCGACCGGCGCCCTGCCCTCGGATCCGTGTCCGGACTCCGCGAGCGCCCGTTCGACGGTGCGGAACAGGAAATCGTGCACGGCCCGCGGATCGCGGAAACGCAGCTCGAGTTTCTGCGGGTGCGCATTCACGTCCACCTGAGCCGGGTCAAGCCGAAGGTACAGGTTCCACGCGGGATGTCGCCCGCCATAGCTGACGTCGCGATAGCCGAGCCGCACGGCGCTTGCGAGCAGCCGGTCGCGCACCATGCGCCCGTTCACGAAGAGGAGCTGGCGATCTGGCTGGGCGCGCGAAGCGGACGGCAGGCCGATCCAGCCCTCGAGGGAGAATCCGGCCTGCGAAAAGGTGACGAAACGGGACGCCTCGATGAAATCGGCGCCGACCAGCTTCGCGATGCGCGCCTCGCGCTCCTGCCTGCCCGCGGCGGCGGGGAGCTGGAACTGGTCGCGGCGGTTGTGCGTGAGCGTGAACGCGACGTCGAAGCGCGAAAGCGCGAGCCGCGTGACCGTTTTCAACACGTGCTGGAATTCCGTCGCCTCGGCGCGCAGGAACTTGCGGCGCGCCGGCACGCGGTGAAACAGGTCGCGCACCTCGACGGTCGTGCCCTCCGGGTGGGATCCGGGTGCCGCACGGCCGGTTACGCCGTCAACCGACTCGATTTCCGCGCCCTGCGAGGCGCCGCGTGCGCGCGATGCGAGCCGCAGGCTCGATACGGAAGCGATGGACGGCAGCGCCTCGCCGCGAAAACCGAGCGTCGCGACGCGCTCGAGGTCCTCGAGCGAGGCGATCTTGCTCGTCGCGTGGCGCGCGAGCGCGAGCGGCAGCTCGGCCGCCGGGATGCCCTTGCCGTCGTCGCGCACGCGGATCAGGCGGATGCCGCCGTGCTCAATGTCGATCGTCACCTGCTGCGCGCCCGCATCGAGCGCGTTCTCGATGAGCTCCTTGACGACGGATGCCGGGCGCTCGATGACCTCGCCCGCGGCGATCTGGTCGACGAGCGGGCCTTCGAGGATCCGAATGGGCATGGCTTTGGCTGGCGTGGAAATCGCCGCGCCAGTCTAGCAGCGGGCCGCCCTTCAGGTGCCGGTGACGGGAATCTCGAGGATCGTGCCGGAGGCGACGGTCTCGGTGTCGAGATGGTTCTTCTGGCGGAGTTCGTCGATGCTGACCGCGTAGCGGCCCGCGACGTCCGTGAGCGTCTCGCCCGGCGAGACGATGTGGCGCAGCGCCTGACCGCGCTCGCGGGCGGCCAGGGTCGCAACGCGCGAGCCGGGAGGCGGGTTGTCATAGAAGTAACGGCGCACGCCTGCGTGAATCGCGCCGGCGAGCCGCTCCTGGTAGTCCGGGTCGCGGAGCCTGCGCTCCTCCTCCGGGTTCGAGATGAATGCCGTCTCGACGAGCATCGACGGCACGTCGGGCGACGTCAGCACGATGAGGCTTGCATGCTGCACGTCGCTCTTCTTGAGCTGGCCGACCTGGTCGAGCTCGGTGAGCACGCGGCCCGCCGCGTCGCGGCTTGCGCTGATGGCCGCGTTCTGGGACAGATCGAGCAGCACCGAGGCGAGAACGTCGCTCTTGTCGTGCAGCGAGACGCCGCCAATGAGATCAGCCGCGTTCTCGCGGTCCGCCAGCGTCTTGGCGGCCTCGCTGCTCGCGCGGCGCGTCGAGAGCACGTAAACCGAGGAGCCGCGGACGCTGCGGTCCATGAAGGCGTCGGCATGGATGGAGACGAACAGGTCCGCCTGGTTGTCGCGGGCGCGGCCGATGCGGTCCTTGAACTTGACGAAGTAATCGCCGGTGCGTGTGAGCACCGCACGCATGCCGGGTTCGGCATTGATCTGGTCCGCGAGCTTCTTCGCGATCGCGAGGGAGACGTTCTTCTCGCGCGTGCCCGCCTTGCCGATCGCACCCGGGTCCTCGCCGCCATGGCCGGCGTCGACCGCGATCACGAGATCGCGCTGGCCGTCGCCCCCCGCAACCTTGACCGGCACGGGCGCCGCGGGCGGCAGCGCATTGCCAAGGTCCACGACGAGCCGGTCGCCATAGGTCTCGTTCGGCGGCGTCAGGAATCCCTTGGCCTCAACCTTCGCGTTGACATCGAGGACGATCCGCAGCCCATGCCTGCCGCGCCCGCCGACGCGCACGGCCTTGACGACGCCAGCGGCCGCGGGCAGTTCGAGTGACTTGAGGTCCGCGTCGATCGCGTCGAAGTCGATGACGATGCGCTCAGGGCCGGAGAGCGTGAAGAGTGAATAGGTCGCGGGCGCCGTGAGGTCGAGCACCACGCGGGTGGAATCAGGACTGCCCCAGACGCGGATGTCCTTGAGTGTGGCGGGCGCGGCCGCCGCGGATCCCGAGGCGAGCAGCAAGACGAGGAACCCGATCCGCTGCAATACCCGCATGACGTCACTGCTCAGAAGTACGGGTTACTCTAGCGACGCCCCCCGCTTAATTCAAGTTTTTCAGCGAGATACGCCACACTCTTCGAGTAGGGGGCGACTCGCCGCCAGCCAGGTGCTCCCACTTGGACTGCTGGCCACGAGCGAAATGCGGCGCATCAAACCCTCGTGCGCGAGAATGACCTGGAGATCCGGCAGCCCGAGCGCCGCACCCGCCCGCTCCGGCCATTCAACGATAACGAGACCCGGCTGACCGCGAATATCGCGGAAACCGATCCCGTCGAGCGCGCGCTGGCTTCCTTCGAGTCGATATAAGTCGAGGTGGTGCACGGCGCCTCGCCAGGTCTCGTAGGGCTCGACCAGCGTGAAGGTCGGGCTCTTGATCGCGCCGGTGACGCCGAGTGCACGCAGCAGGCCTCGCGCGAGCGTCGTCTTGCCGCTGCCGAGCTCGCCCGCGAGCGCGAGCAGAACACTCTGTTGCGCGAGGTCGGGTAGTTCGCGGGCCAGCGCTGCGCCGGCGGCAGTCGTCGCGGCCTCGTCGGGAAGGATCAGTTCCATGACGAGTTCACGACGCGCTTGAGTTCGGCGATGAGGTCCCCGGCGATCACGCCCCGCTCTCCCGCGCGCGCCGCGCGATCGCCCGCCTCGGCGTGAACAAGCACGCCCGCTGCCGCGGCTGACGACGCCTCCGCTCCGCCGGCGAGCAACGCCACGATGACGCCGGTGAGGACATCGCCGCTTCCGGCGGTCGCCATGCCGGGATTTCCGCGATCGCAGACCCACGGCACGGCAGCGCCGCCCTTCACGAGCGTGTGCGCCCCTTTCAGCACGCAGGTGCCGCCGTAACGCTTCGCGATCTCCTGCACTGCGCCGAGCCGGTCGCGCTGCACGCTGGCGGAGTCCGTCGCGAGAAGGCGTGCCGCTTCGCCCGGATGCGGCGTCAGGATCCAGTCGGCGCGGCGACGCGGCGACGCGGCGAGGAGAGTCAGGGCATCCGCATCCACAACGAGCGGCCGCGCAGCGCTGATCGCGACCGCGAAGGCCTCCTCCGCGCGCCGGTCCGTGCC
>DATBSX010000004.1:0-6501 GCA_036559565.1 Steroidobacteraceae bacterium
CATCGACCTGCCGGCCGTCGTCGAGACGATCCGCTTCATGGCCGAGTGCATCGACAAGGTGGATGGCGCGGTCACGAGCACGGAGTCCGGCGTCGTCCACATGGTGCTGCGCGAGCCCTACGGCGTCGTCGGCGCGATCTCTCCCTGGAACTACCCGCTCCTGATGGCGACCTGGAAGATCGCGCCCGCGCTCGCCGCCGGCAACACGGTCGTGCTGAAGCCCGCCGAGCAGGCACCGCTCAGCTGCCTCAAGCTCGCCGAGCTCTTCATCGAGGCCGGCGGACCGGCAGGCGTCTTCAATGTCGTGAACGGGCTCGGCGAACAGGCCGGCAAGGCGCTCGCGCTGCACAACGACGTGCGCAAGATCACGTTCACCGGCTCGACGGTGGTCGGCAAGCTGATCCTGCAGTACGCCGGCCAGTCGAACATGAAGCAGGTCGCGCTGGAGTGCGGCGGCAAGACGCCGCAGGTATTCATGGCGGACACCGAGGACCTCGACCGCGCGGTCACCGCGGCCTACCGCGGCATCTACTCGAACATGGGCGAGGTCTGCAACGCGGGTTCGCGCCTGCTGGTCGACCGCTCGATCCGGAAGAAATTCGTCGAGCGCTTCATCGAACTCGGCCAGGACGCCTTCAAGCCGGGCGACCCGCTCGACCCGGACACCAACATGGGGCCGCTCGTCACGCACGGCGACCAGAAGCGCGTGCTCGGCATGATCGAGAAGGGCAGGAAGGAAGGCGCAAAGCTCGAATTCGGCGGCGATGCGCCGGCGAAGCTCAAGAAAGGCGCCTACGTGAACCCGACGCTCTTCACGGGCGTCAGGAACGACATGACGATCGCGCAGCAGGAGATCTTCGGGCCGGTCGCATCCGTCATCGAGTTCAACGGCGTGGAAGAGGCGATCAAGATCGCGAACGACACGATCTACGGGCTTGCGGCGGGCATCTGGACGCGCGACCTCGACACCGCGTTCCGGCTGGTGCGCGGCATCGAGGCCGGCACGCTCTGGATAAACACTTTCGACGAGGGCGACATGACCCAGCCCTTCGGCGGCTTCAAGCAGTCCGGCAACGCGCGCGACAAGTGCCTAGAGAGCTTCAAGAGCTACACGCAGTCGAAGTCGGCCTGGTTCCGCCTCAAGGAAGGCTGAGCGTGGCGGAGCCGCTCGTCCGCTCGGAGCGCCGGGGCGCGGTCGCGCTCCTGACGCTCAACCGCCCCGACAAGCTGAACGCGATCAACGTGCCGGTGATCGCGGCGCTGGATGCTGCGCTCGATGCGGCCGAGGCGGACGATGCTGTGCGCGCCATCGTGGTTGCGGGCGCCGGCCGCGCGTTCTCCGCCGGCTTCGACCTCGACATCGGCCTCGGCGAAGGCAAGGCGGATCCGGCGGATGTGCGCCGCGCGCTCGAGAACGACTTCCGCATCATCCTGCGCTTCTGGGATTCGCCGAAGCCGACCATCGCGGCCGTGCACGGCTACTGCCTCGGAAGCGCGCTGGAGCTCGCCGTCGCCTGCGACCTCACGATCGCGGCGGAGGACTGCCGCTTCGGCGAGCCCGAGGTGAAATTCGGCAGCGGCATCGTCGCCCTCCTCCTGCCCTGGCTCGCCGGGCCGAAGGCCGCGAAGTACCTCCTGCTCACGGGCGAAGACCGCGCGACCGCGGCCGAGATGCTGGCCATGGGCCTCGTGAACCGCGTCGTGCCGGCCGCAAGCCTGCTCGACGAGGCGCTCGCGCTCGCGGGGCGCATCGCGGCGAACGACACGCAGGCCGTGCGCCTGACGAAAATAGCCATCAATCGCAGCCTCGACATCGGCGGCATGCGCCAGGCGCTGATGGCGGCACTCGAGACGGACATCGTAATCGAGTCGAATGAGACCGCGGAATCGCGCGAGTTCAACGAGATCCTGAAGCGGGACGGCGCCAAGGCGGCCATCGCCTGGCGCAGCGCCCGCGCCGGGCAACCATCAGCGGGGAAGTCTTCATGAGCAAGGGCAAGCGCGTTCCGGAAGAGCTGCAGAAATTCCTGGAGAAATACCCGGACACGCAGCAGCTCGAGCTCCTGCAGCCGGACATGCTCGGGATCCTCCGGGGCAAGCGCGTCGGCCGCGGCGAATTCGCGAAGCCTTTCACTGACGGCCTCAACTTTTGCGGCGCGACCGTGCTGCTCGATGCCAAGGGCATGACCTTCGACCGCATCGACAATGGCGGGCGCGACGGCGACCCGGATGCCATCTCGACGGGGGTTCCCGGGAGTCTCGCCCCGGTTCCCTGGGCGCACGTGCCGACCGCGCAGGTGCTGCTCGCGATGAACGACTCGAAGGGCGGGCCGTTCTTCGCCGATCCGCGCCAGGTGCTGCGCCACGCCATGAAACCGCTGCAGGACATGGGACTCACCGCGGTCGCCGCCACCGAGCTCGAGTTCTATCTCCTCGAGCCCGGAACGCAACAGCCGACACCAAAGGTCGGCAACATCCCCGGTACTCGCAAGGTCCAGTCCGGCCCGCAGTACGGCAGCATGGAGGACGTCGAGGACGCCGATCCCTTCCTGGCGGACCTCTTCGCCACCTGCGAGGCGCAGAACATTCCCGCCGGCGCGACGCTCAAGGAGTTCTCGCCCGGCCAGTTCGAGATCAACCTTCACCACGTGGCGAACGCCGAGCTCGCCGCGGACCATGGCGTGCTCCTGAAGCGCGCAGTCAAGGCGGTCGCCCGCAAGCACGGCATGGCTGCGAGCTTCATGGCGAAGCCCTTCGCCGAATGGGCCGGTTGCAGCATGCACGTGCACATCAGCCTCGTGGACGCCGCCGGCAGGAATATTTTCGCCGGCACGAGCAAGGATGGGCCGTTTGCGGATTCGCTCCGCCACGCGATCGGCGGACTCGCGAAAGCCATGCCTGAATCCATGGCGATCGTGGCGCCGACCGCCAACGCGTACCGGCGCTACCGGCCCGGCGTCTTCGTGCCGGTTGCGCCGAATTGGGGACGCAACCACCGCGGCGTCGCGCTGCGAATCCCGATGTCCGGTGTCGAGGACACGCGCGTCGAGTACCGCCCGGGCGGCGCGGACGGCAATCCCTACCTCGTCCTCGCCGCGATCCTCGCGGGCGTGCACCACGGCATCACGAACCAGGTCGAGCCGGGCCCGATGGTGGCCCAGGAGTCGATCATCGACGAGAAGGTCGAGCTGCCGATCCGCTGGTCAGCGGCGCTGGATGCGTTCGACGCCGGGAAGATACTGCCGAAGTACCTCGGGGAGAAATTCCACCGTCTGTACGGGATCTGTCGGCGCGAAGAGGAAGAGCGGTTTCACTCGGAGGTCAGCGACCGCGACTACGACTGGTACCTGCGCGCCGTGTAAGCGTCAGAGGTCACCAACCTGCTCGATGACCGCCGCGCGCAGGCGGTAACCGCCGTCGCCGTTCGCGAAGATCACGAGGCCGGAGCCCTTGGCCGGGTTGAACTGGCCGAAGGACTTGAATCCGGAACTGTTCGACCCGGAGTGCTCGACGATGTCGCCTTCCGGCGTGACGTCGAGGCTCCAGCCGAGCGCGCGGTAGGTCGCGACGGATCGCGCGAGGCCGGGCCGCGTGATCGCATCCTCGTCGTCCACGCGCAGCTCGCGCTGAAGCATGCGGTGGACCGTCGCTTCCGTGAGCGCCCGGTCGCCGAGCCACTCCGGGTGTTGCAGCGTCAGCATCAACCGCGCGTACTCGCCCGGCGTCGTGTAAAGCGAGTACGCGGCATTCGGCCTGCGGTAGCGCGTGCGGTCCTTGAAGCCGCCGTCTTCGCGATGCCCGCTCGCGAGATCCCGCTCCAGCGCTTCAGTCCATACGAAACTCGTGCGCACGAGGCCAAGGGGCGCGAACAGCCGCTCCCGTGCGAGCCGGTCGAGCGGCTCGCCGGCGATCGTCTCGATCGCCCGTTGCAGGAACAACATGCCTTCGCCCGAATAGGTGTATTCCGACCCCGGCGCGAAGGGCAGGGGCAGCGGGCCGCCCATGTCGTCGTAGCCGGCGCGCCAGTTCACGAAGCCGGTGCGGTGCGTGAGCGCCATGCGCGCGGTGATGCGCCGGTGTTCCGGCTGGTCGGGCAGGTAATCGTGCCCCAGGTAGTCGACCAGCGGCCGGTCGAGGTCGAGGCGGCCTTCCTGGACGAGCTGCATCGCGACGAGCGCAAGGACGGGTTTCGACATCGAGCAGGCCTCGAAAACCGTCTCGGTCGTCACCGCCCTGCCGCTGCGCGCGTCGCTGACGCCGAAGCCCTGCGACCAGACGACCTCGCCGCGTTGCATGAGCGCGATCGAGACGCCGGGAACACGCGCTTCGTGCATCAGCTCAGGCACCTGGTGGTTCAGCCAATCGAGCGTCGCAGCGAATCGTTCCTCGGACAGCGGAGCCGGCGGACGGATGCGCCGCATCGCGTCCGCGGCGGCGAGGCGAATCGCGGCGGACTCGTCGCGAAGGAGCGGTTCGACGTCCGCCACGGCGCCGGCGGACCCGGGACCGATCGCGGCGATCACTTCGAGCGCGCCCCAGCGAATGTCCGGCTCCGCGTGCGTCAGCAGGCCTTTCAACGCCTGTAGTGCAGGCGCGGCCCGCGATTGCAGGCGCGCCAGTGCAGCAAGGCTCGCCTGCACGAGCGCCTCATCCGGCGACGACAGCTGCGCGATCAGCGCCGGAACAAAGGGCTCGACATCCGCCGTCGATCGATAGAGCGCAACGGTCGCGCCCCAGCGCTGCTGCGGCGAACCTGAAGCCAGCGCGTCGCGGATTGCCGGAAACGCCGCGGCGCCCATGCGCCCCAGCGCTTCCGCAGCCTCGCCGGCGACGGCGAGGTCCTCATCCGCGAGAACCGTCGCCTCGTGCTCCGCCGACTGCGGCGAGTCTGGCGCCGTATCGACATCGTGCGGGTGGCCCCAAGCCGGCGCAGCCACGATGCATGCAAGGCAGAGGCTGTTGGCCCGCAGTTTCCTTCGTCGGTCTCGAACCGTCATGGCGTGCGAACCTGCCGCTGTGCGAAGCCGTAGAAAGTACGTCGCGACCGGATTCGGGGCTCAGCCGCCGAGGAGTATCGAGATACCCACGAGGGCGACGCCGCCCAAAAGCAGCGAAAGCCCGACTAGCCATGGCTTGCCGAGCGTGAAACGGGCCCAGCCGTAGCCCGCGATGAACAGGCCGCCGAGCAGGATCGCGTTCGACACGCGCAGTGCAAAGCGCGCATCGTCGAACAGCAGGAAGGGTATCGCCGCTGGTGCACTCGTGAGCACGACGAGCCAGAAGCTCGTGAAGGCCCCCATGAAGTCGGCCTTGCCGAATTCAGCGGCCCGCGCGGGCTTCGAGCGCACGGTGACGGCGATGCGCGAATACAGGGCTTCCCGCTCCGAGGTGGTCGTCACGTCCTCGAGCAGCTCGTCCAGCTCGCCCGCCACCAGGGACTTTGCGGCTCCTTCATCCGGCGCCGCGCGAATGGACAGCCCGAGGCGCTGCAGGCGTCCCCGGTCGAACCATTGGTTCACGAGGTACAGCGCTGCGTCGATGACGCCCCAGGCGATGTTGCAGCCGATGACCGCAATCAGGAGCTCGCGCGCGCCTTCTCGGCCTTCGTCCTCGGTGATGATCCCGGCGCCCAGCGTGAATGTCAGCGTCATGATGAGGCCGAACAGGATCTCGGACAGGCTAGAGGCCGGGTCGAGATAGCGGTGCATCAGGGGCGAGCGGCCCTTCACGTTCACCCCGTCACGGCACGAAATAGAGCAGCAGCGCGATCATCAGGTACACGGCGATCAGCTGAACGCCCTTGTACCAGTTGCCCGAGCCGTGCGAGGCCACGATCGAACCCATGAGCACGGCGAGGAACAGAAGCCCGATCCCTGCCGGACTGAACGACAGCAGGAAGGGTTCCGGCCCGGTGAAATAACTGGCGAAGACCACGACCGGTGCCACGAAGAGTGCGACCTGGATGCAGCTGCCGAACGTGATGCCGAGCGTGATGTCGAGGCGGTCCTTGCGCGCCATGCCGATGGCCGACATCGCCTGCGGCGTACCACCGACGCTTGCCAGCAGGATCAGGCCGATGAACGGCGAGGACAACCCGAGCGCCTCGCCCGTGCCCTGGACCGCGCCGACCAGGATCTCGCTCAGGAACGCCGCCACCACCGAGGCCGCGACGACGACGCCGATGCTGAGCCCAAGGCTCCAGCGTTCGTCATGCGCCTGTGCCGCCCCACCGGCCACGCTGGCGAATTCCTCCGGGTGGGTGCGAATCATGAAAACCAGGTACAGGACATAGAGCGACACCAGCAGGACGGCCAGGCCGATGTTGATGTGCTGCTGCGGGATGATCGGGCCGCTGGCGGCGAACAGGCTCTGGTACATGCTGGGCAGCGCCAGGCTGATGACCGCGATGAACATCATCGAGGCGTACATGCTGGCGGCGCCCACGTTGTACTTCTGCGCATGGTGCCGCCGGCCGCCCGCCAGGAAGCTGAGGCCCAGTGC
>DATBSX010000005.1:0-7130 GCA_036559565.1 Steroidobacteraceae bacterium
TGCTCGACATCCGCATGGTGCCGGAGCGCCACAACGCGGTGAAGGTCCTGCTCTTCCTCGACATCGGCGGCTCGATGGACGAGCACGTGCGCATCTGCGAGGAACTCTTCTCGGCCGCGCGCGGCGAGTTCAAGCACCTCGAGCACTTCTACTTCCACAATTTCGTCTACGAGTCGGTGTGGAAGGACAACCGCCGCCGCCACGGCGAGCGCACGCCGCTTCCGCAGCTCATGCGGACCTATGGCCACGACTACCGGCTCGTCATCGTCGGCGACGCGACGATGAGTCCCTACGAGATCCTGCAGCCGGGCGGCAGCATCGAGCACTGGAACGAGGAACCGGGCGCCGCCTGGATGAAGCGCCTGCTCGCGAGCTATCCGCGCAACGTCTGGCTGAATCCCGAGCCACGCGATCGATGGGACCACACGCCCTCGGTCCGCATCACGCGCGAGTTGTTCGAGGACCGGATGTTCCCGCTCTCGCTCGAGGGACTGGACCGCGCGATGAGAAGCCTGCAATGACGGAGCGCGATGCGGTCAATGACACTCGAAGTCGTCGTCGCCCACGGGGCCGCAGACATCGGGCCACTTGCCGCTCTGGCGCCAGAACTCAGCCAGGCCTCCTTCGCGCATCAGCTCCTTGAACCGCGGATCGGCACGCGCGCCGGAGTGCACGAGCAGCCAGGCCGCATACCAGGCGTCACTGGACTTGCCTCGCGTTGCTTTTAGGTGGCTGTGTAGCGCTGTCAGCGCAAGGTCCCGGTCTCCCATCGCATCCGCCAGTATGGGTGGGCCCTCTCCAGCTCCGGTCTCAGAAGCGCTTCTTAGGATCACCGCCAGCATGTTCTGGCGGTTGGGGAATGCGATGATCAAGTCGTCCCACCAGGTCCGCACACCCGGAACGACAGCGCCTTCAAGAAATGCGTGAAGAGCCTGCGGATCGGCGTCCCGACCCGCCAGGCCGCGCGCGAATGCCAGCCGATCGGGGGCGGTATGGTCGCCATCGAGCGTCCGGCTGCGCTGGTATTCGGCCTCGGCTTCTTCGAACCGCCCGGCTGCATAGAAATCAAATTGGAGGTCGCTCGAGACAAACATCGCCCGCGGCTCGAGCGCCCTCACCTGGGATTGCAGCTCGATGGTTTCATTGAGGCGGCCCGTGGAGAAGAGCACGTTGATGAGCGGCTGGGCCCGTTCGAAGGTGAATGATCCCGACTCCAGGAGCTGCCTGGCAACGGCTTCGGATTCCGACCATTTCTCGTCACGCATCAAATCGTCGCTGCGCTTGCTCAGGACGATCCAACTGTCCGGCGCCAGCTCCGTCACGCGACGCCAGGCTTGCTGCGCCTCGGCCCGCAGCTGCCCTGCTTGTTGCGGTTGGGTGTCGCTGAGGACTAGCGCGCTGGCCCAGAGCGACGATGCAAGGCTATCCCAGGCGAGGACAAACTGCGGGTCGAGGCGCACTGCATCACGCATCAGCCGGACCATTCGGCGCCGTTCCTCGGATCCCAGACCCGCATCGAGCATCATCTGGCGCCATTGCCAGTACTGTCTGGCAGCTGCCAGGTTGCGCGTGCCGCCCTGCGCCCGGTTCAGCTCGCCTACGTCCAGCGTGACAGAGAGTGCCCGCGCGACATCCCGCGCGATCTGATCCTGCGCGGCAAGAATCCCGCTTTGCTCGTGTTCGTAAGGACTGGAGGACCAGAGACGCGTGCCATCGCTGCCGTCGATGAGCTGCACCGTCACGCGCAGCCGTTCGCCATCGCCGCGCAGGCTGCCTTCCAGCAGGTTGGCGACGCCGAGTTTCCTTGCAATCATCCGGAGGTCCTCATTCTTGCCCTTGAACGAGAAGCTCGACGCTCGGCCGGTCACGCGCAAGTCGGGGATTGCCGCCAACTGGTTGGCCACCTCCTCGGCCAGGCCGTCGGCGATGACTTCCTGTTCGGGATCTCCCGTGAGGTTCGTAAACGGCAGTACCGCAATGGTCTGCACGGGCGGTACGGCACGCGGGCGAAACAGCGCGACGCCTCCCGCGACCACCAAGGCGAGCACGGCGAGTGCGGCGACCCGCCTGGGGCGGGTCCAGAAACGGCCGACGTTCACGCGTGCCGAATCCGCGTCGCTGAAAGGCTGGAGGGCCTTCGCGAAGTCGGCGACGCTGGCGAACCGGTCTGCCGGAGCCGGCGCCAGTGCTTTTGCCGTCGCCTCCCGCAGCGCGCCCGGCAGCTCATGGCCCTGCGAGTCCGTCGTCCCGGACCGCTGCAGGCCTGGCCGGACTCCCGTGAGCAGTTCATGCAGCACCACGCCCAGCGAAAAGACGTCGCTGCGCAGGTCAACCGGTTCGCTACGCAGCAGCTCCGGGCTGGCGTAGGCCGGCGTCAACGCATTGCCCCAGGCTTGCGTCATTGACGACCCGTCCGAATCCCCTTGCAGCAGCCGCGCGACGCCAAAATCCAGCAGGCGCACCCCACCCTGTTCGGTGACGAGGATGTTCGACGGCTTCAGGTCGCGATGCAGGACCTGGCGCCGATGCGCATAGCCCACCGCATCGAGCACCTGGATGAACAGCCGGATACGCGCCGGCGTCCCGAGTTTGCGGGCATCGCACCAGGCGACCAGCGGCTCGCCCTGCACGTACTCCATCGCGATGTAGGGCGCGCCCGTGGCATCGACGCCGGCGTCGTAGAGGCGGGCGATGTTCGGCGACTCGAGTGTGGCGAGGATCCGGCACTCGCGTGCGAATCGATCCGTCATCTGCGCCGGCAAATTACGCAGATGCGGGATCTTCAGGGCTACCTGGCGCTCGAATGCGCCATCCGCCCGGTTCGCCAGCCACACCTCGGCCATGCCGCCCGAACCCAGAGGCCGCACCAGCTCGTAGGCACCAAGCCGTTCGCCCGCGTGTCGGTCGATCCTCCCGCCGTCGGAAACGCCGCCTGCCCCGACGCTCGGCATGCGATCCAGCGCACCCTCGATCGCGCTGGCCGGGTCGCCCGACAACAGGCTCTCGCGCAATGCCTTCACCAGCGGCTGGTCTTGCGCGGGCAGCGAGTCGAGCCAGACAAACCGCTGCTCCGGCGTCAGCGTCATGGCCTCGTCCAGCAACTCCCCGAGGCGCGCCATTTCCCTTACCGACAGGCTCATGCGACGCCGCCCCCTTATTCCATCGCCGCCCGCAGCATCAGCCTCGCCTTCAGCCACAGCCGCTGGACGGTGCGCTCGGTGACGTCCAGTGTCTCGGCGATTTCCCGCTCGCTGTAACCGCCGAAGTAGCGCATCTGCACGACCTGGGCGAGGCGAGCATCGACCTGCTCCAGCGTCTCGAGCGCATCGTGCACGCGAAGGATCTCCTCCTCACCGGCTGGCAGCTTTTCCGCCACCCGCGTGGTCAGCGTCAAGCATCTCTGGCCGGCACCCCGCTTTTCCGCGGCACGTTCGCGGGCGCTCGTGACGATCACTGAGCGCATGACTTGCGACGCGAATGCGAAGAACGCGCGCCGGTCATCGGCGCGCAACGCACCACCGCGCACGTAGCGGAGGTAGGATTCGTGCACCAGGCCGCGCGTATCCAGCAGGGTATTGCGCCCACCGTCGCGCAGCCGGGCGCGCGCCAGCTTCTCCAGGCCCGGATACGCCACGGCAAACAGCGCGTCGCGCGCGGCGGCATCGCCGGTTGCGGCGCTCCGGAGCAGACGCGTGATCTCCCCCATTGGCGCCCCTCTGGGGCCCCTGACCCCCTGCGCGAATTCTAACCCCACCCCAATGTCGGGTTTGGACCGCGGATTGCGTCCGATGAGACAGCGACGATTCGAGACCCGTCGCGGGCAACGACGCGACAAAAACTACTTTAGAGGGAGAAAAGATGATGAAAAACAACGCTCACAGTACAGCCTGGCGCGGCGCGAGGATTCTCGCTGCCGCAGCGATTGCAACGCTCATTATGGCAAGCGGTGGCCTCGCATCGGCGAGCGGCGACGGAAGCACACGGATTTCCGGCAACAGCACTTTTTCCGACTGCGGCGCCGCAGGGTCCGACTTTGCGGTCCTGATGACCGGAGACCTTGAAGGCTGTCTGAGCATTTTCGTGCAAGGCTACACATGCAGGGAAGTGAACGGCTTTGCCCATTACACCGAACGCGGTCGGGAGGCCTTCGTCGGCACGTGGCGTGGCAAGAATGGCCGATTCACGACGCACTACACCATCGATGCGGCGTATGGCGCGGGCTTCTGTCAGTCGCTGGATTACAGCCTGGAACTGAGTGGCAGCTGCATACACCATATCGACGGCAAGACCGGCGCCTTCGCGGATCGCGAAGGAGTGTTTACCATGTTCGACGTCGTTACCAACGTGACGGGCGATCCGGTCACCGGGGCATTCACGCCCGGCAGCGGCGGGAACAACTTCCTCTACTTCGGCCGCATCCGCGCGGGTGATCCGGAGGCCTTGTCGCCGGCAGCACTCGAAATGTCCGCTTCGGCAGAGCCTCGTTCCTCTCTTGCTGCTGCGGTCGCACTGCGGAAAGCTCAGTCGGGCCGTTCCTGCTGACATTCCTCTAGAAGGGATGGATGCGAAGCGGCGCGGGGCGAATGCCTCGCGCCGCTATTGCGGCGTCTTGTAGACGACGCCGCCTTTCATGACGAAGCGGACGTTCTCGAGCAGCGCGATGTTCTCGAGCGGATTGCCGTCGACGGCGACGAGGTCGGCGAGCAGGCCCGCCTCGATCTTGCCCCGGTCCGGCGTCCCGAAAAGTTCGGCGTTCACGATCGTCGCGCTCTGGATCGCATGCAGCGGCGTGTCGCCGTGCCTGACACGCGCCGTGAACTCCTTCGCGTTATCGCCGTGCGGGAAGACGCCGGCATCCGTGCCGAAGGAGACCTTGAGGCCGTATCTGAGGTCGCGCTTGAAGCTCTCGATCGCCAGCGGCCCGAGGTAGGCCTGTTTCGCCGCCAGTGCGGGCGGCAGCTCGGTGTCCTTGAGCGTATCGATCAAATGCAGGTTCGGCGTCACGAAATTGCCGTTCTTCCTGATGATCTGCGCCGCCTCCTCCGTCATGATCGAGTCGTGCTCGATGCTGTCGATGCCCGCCTCGCTCGAGGCGATAATGCCCTCGGTGCCGTGCGCGTGCGCCGCGATCTTGAGGCCATGGCGGTGCGCCTCGTCGGCCGCAGCCTTCAGCTCCTCGAAAGAATATTGCTGGGCACCGACGGGCCCTTCGAACGACAGCACGCCGGCGGTCGCGCAGATCTTGATGACCTTGGCACCATGCTTGATCTGGTAGCGCACCGCCTTGATCACCGCATCCACGCCATCGGCGTTGCCCGAAGTGAACTCCGGCGGCTCGACGCCCGGCCCCAGCCCGGTTGTCTGGTCGCAGTGGCCTCCCGTGATCGACAGCGCGTGGCCCGCCGGGATCATGCGCGGTCCAGCCACCCAGCCGACGTCGATCGCGCGCATCAGCGCGACGTCCGAAAAGCCGAGGCCGGTGCCGACATCTCGAACGGTCGTGAAGCCCGCGAGCAGCGTCGCCTTCGCGTGTGGAATCGCGCGCATCGCGAAATCGGCGCCGGTGAAGCGCACCGGCTCCGTCTCCCAGCCCGGGCCGATGATGTAGTTCAGGTGGACGTGCGAGTCCATGAGGCCCGGGAGCAGCACGTGACCGGGCAGCGAGATCAGCTTCGCGCCGGCCGGCCTCGCGGACGGGTTGACGGCCACGATCTTCTCGCCATCGACGACGATGACCGCGGGCCGGACGACGCGCCCTGCGACGACATCGAGGTAGCCGTCGGCCTCGATGACCACCGGCTCCGCGTGGGCCGCGACGACGGATGCACACACCAGGATCGACGCCGCCGCGATCGCAGCGAGCGATTTCTTTCCGGCAATCATGAATCCCTCCAGAAATATCCGGACGAAGCCATCAAAACTCCCCGCGCGGTGCGAGCTTCAGGACGTGTGCCGCGGCCCCCGGCAGGAAAGTTGTCGCACGCCCCTCCACCCAGTCCGCATGACCGGCGCGATAGAACGGCGACAGCGGGTGCCCGCTCTGCCCGCCTGGCATATGCAGGTACGCCTCCGACTCGCGGCCGGGCGAGACGCTGAAGCGTTCGGACGCGCCGGAATCGGGCGTTTGTACGCGCGGCATGGACCAGTCGCCCGGCAGGGGCTCGGCCGGCATGTCGAGAAATGCGGAGAGCAGCGGCACGGCCTGGCTGATCGGATGGCGGATCGACGCGACGTTGACCTTGCCCCAGGTGCATGACGCGAGATCCACGCATTGCTTCGGCAGGTCCTGGGCCGTGTTCTTCGCGACGTCGGCGAGCCAGGCATCCCAGTGCGTGAACCGTGGGTCGAGCAGGTTCGGCGGCCGGGCCTCGACCAGGCGCCGGGCGACTTCGGTGAATCGCTGCGGCGCACGCCAGCGAAAGTCCGGCCAGCGCGCGATTGCAGGCGCCGCGAGCGCTTCGAAGGCGCGTGCCGACACGTTGCGCTCGAATTCCCGTACCAGGCGGTAGCCCGGGTCATTGACGGCGGCGTGCCCGCTCCAGCCCGCGACCAGGCGCGCGGCCTCCGACTCGCCCGCGCGACGCAGCGCCTGCTCGAGGATCGGCTGCCAATGCGCCGCGAATTCCGCACGGTCGTCGAGCTGGATCGCGAGCATGTCCGCGGGCGTCGCGCCCGGCAGCGACGCGAGGCGGTCGCGGATCTGGCGCGCGCGCGCCGCCGGCGCGTAATCTCCATCGCCGATGCGCGCGTAAGCCTCGCCGCCCACGACGCGCGCGTTAGCACTCCAGGCGTAGCCCTGCGGCGGGTCGAGCAGGCGCGGCGACTCCGACTGCGGCAGCCAGCCGTCCCAGCCCGCCCCATCGGCGCTCCAGTCCGAGGGCCGCATCGGATCGATGCCGGCGCGCCGAGGCAGCCGGCCCGAAAGCACCCAGCCGATCCGTCCCGCCGTGTCCGCGATCATCACGTTCTGCCCGGGCATCCCGGCGCCGCCGATGATGGCCGCGGCCTCGTCTAGGTTCCGCGCGCGTTCCATGTGCATCACCGACATGTCCGTCGCACCGGGCCGGTGCGCGGTCCAGGCGAGCGCAAGCGCGTGGCCTTCGCCGTCGTCGCCGATCACCGGGCCCCAG
>DATBSX010000006.1:0-8028 GCA_036559565.1 Steroidobacteraceae bacterium
GCAGCTCTTCCCGTGGCGCTATGACGAGGCGAAGCAGCAGTGGAAGGGCGAGATCTGGCCGATCCGCAAGGGACAGCCGTCGGAGGAAGAGATCTTCGAGGCGATGGGCAGCATCGTTGAAGTAGTGCAGGACCCGCTGACCGGGCTCGTGACCCTGTCCCTGTTTGACCAGGCGCCAGACGGCGCCAAGAAGCTCGCGTCCGACTACGTGCACGAAATCAACGAGCACATGCGGCTCACCGAAGTGAAGGAATCTGAACGCAGCATCGAGGACCTGAAGCGGCAGATCGCGGGCACGGAGGTCGCCGAGTTGCGGCAGGTGTTCTATGGAATCATCTCCGAGCGCACCAAGAATGCGCTGCTCGCGAATGTTTCCGACGAGTTTGCGCTGCGCACCGTGGATCCGCCCTCGCTCTCGGACCGCCCGGCGCGCCCGCGCAGGCTCCTCGTCGCCGCGCTCGCCGCGGTGCTCGGCGTGATCCTCTTCTCCGGCTGGATCCTCGTGCGGTTCGCGCTGCGCCCCTTCCGGCCGTCGGCTTGAGCAGGAACCGGGACCCGGGCGGCAAGCTCGACGTCCACCTGCGCGAAATCGGTGGCGGCGCGATCGTCGCCTTCGGCATGAAGGGAATCGCCTTCGGCGGCACCTTCCTCCTCAGCATCGCCGCCGCCCGCATGCTCGGCGCGAAACTGGCCGGGCTCTACTTTCTCTCGCTCACGATCGTCACCGTCGTCTCGACGCTCGCGCGTCTCGGCGTCGAAAAGCCGCTGGTGCGCCACGTCGCGGCATTCCACGCGGCGGCGGACTCGGCCTCGATCCGTAGTTTCGCGGCGGCGTCCGCGGGCATGGCGGCGTTCGTCTCCGTCGCTGCGGCGCTCGCATTCAGCCTCGGCGCGGATTGGCTCGCGACGCACGTCTTCGACGAGCCGGGCCTCGCCCCGGTGCTGGCGCTCATGGCCTGGGCGATTCCCGGCATGACGATCGCAGGCGTCCTGTCGTTCGCATTCCAGGGCCTGCGCCGGATCGCCTTGCACCTGCTCTATTTTTCCGTGCTGACGCCATTGCTCACGCTCACGCTCTATTTCGCGGCACGCCTTACCGGATTCGATATTTCGCTCGCCGCTGCGACCGTCGCTGCCGCGACTCTGACTGCCATCCTGGCTGTCGCGACCTGGTTCTCGGCCTGGCCGTGGCCGAGCCGGCTGCCGGATCGCGCGACGCTGCGGCCGTTCAGGTCCAGCAATCGCGCGACGCAGATCGTGGTCGCGAGCCAGCTCGCGATGCAGTGGGCGCCGACCCTCTGGCTGGGCGCGCTCGAGGACAGTGCGAGCGTCGCCCGCTATCACGTCGCGGGCCGCACCGCGCTCCTGATCGGTTTCGTCCTCATCGCCGTCAACAGCATCGCGGCGCCCAAGTTCGCGTCGCTCTATGCCCAGGGCGAAACCGGCGCGCTCGAGCGCGTCGCGCGGCAGACCTCGCGCCTGATGGTCGCGACGGCGCTGCCGATCGCGGCGGTGTTCGCGATCTGGCCGGAGGTTGTCCTGCGCCTCTTCGGCAGCGAATTCACGGCGGCGGGGCCGCTGCTTCGCATTCTCGCGATCGGGCAGTTCTTCAGCTCGGCGATGGGCTCGGTCTCGAACCTGCTTCTGATGACGGGCCACGAGCGCGACTTCCGCAACATCTGCCTCGTGGGATCCACGCTCAGCGTCGTCGGAAGCTACCTCGCGATCGGGCGTTTCGGCGAGTTGGGCGCCGCCTGGGTAAGCTGCGGCACGCTCATCCTCATCAACGTGCTGGCGGGCCTGATGGTCCGCCACCGGCTCGGATTTCGGAGCGCGGGACTGTGAACGCGCCGACACCCGAAAGCCTGCCGGTCGTTGCCTACGTGGCCGGCTATGGCCGCAGCGGCTCCACCTGGCTCACGCGGCTCCTGGGGCAATCGCCGGGCGTCGCCGCAGCCGGCGAGATCGCGCAGAGCGACGACTGGATCGCATCCAGGCGTCCCTGCACTTGCGGCCTGCCGATCGCGGAGTGCCCGTTCTGGTCCGCCGTGAGGCAGGGCCTGCCGCGCGACGCGGGGGGCAGCCGGTTCTGGCGGACGATGCTCGAGTCGCCGCTCGTGCTCCTCTTCGGCTTCTGGTGGATACCGGGCGGGCAGCGCCAGCGATATTGCGACCACGAACGCGCGCTCATGATCGGCATCGCGGCCGCAAGCTCGGCGCGCGTCGTCGTCGACAGCTCGAAAACTTCCCGCCTCGTCGCCGGACGCGCCGCGGCCCTGCAATCGGTCGCCGGTCTCGACGTGCGGATCCTGCACCTGGTGCGCAATCCCCAATCGGTGCGCGCCTCGCTCGAGCACGGCACCAACAAGGAGCTCGAGGGGCGGGCTGCCCCGCGGCGGTGGTTCCGGCGCACGCGCGCGCTCCTCGGCTGGACGACCGCGAACGCATTTGCAGGCTGCCTGGCGCGCAAGCACCCGGATCGGGCATTCCGGCTCGACTTCGAAACCCTTTGCGCCGACCCCCTGCCTGCACTCGGCGAGGTAGCGGATACACTGGGCCTCTCGCTCGCGCCCGTGGACGCCGTCCTGCAGGGTCGGCAGGTGGCGCGTGCCGAACACGTGGCGGAAGGCAACCGCATGCGCCTCGAACCCCTCGCTTCGCTGCAGGCGACGCCGACGCAATCCAGCTTCAGCGACAAGCTGCTCGGCGTGTTGTTCTGCGGCTTGACCTGCTGGCGCCTCGGAATCTCGCCGCTCGGGCCCGAGGCTCCACGCCGTGCCTAGTCCGGCCGCGATTGACCGCGCGATCCGCTCCCAGCGGCGATTCCTGCCGCTCGAGCTGTCGAACCCGGTTATTGCGGCGCTCGTTGTGGTCGCGCTCGTGATCTGGCCGGTCTACGTGTTCCCGGCCGGCTATCCCCAGCCCGTCACCTTCGCGCTGCTCCTGGCATTCGTGTGCGTGCTGATCAAGGACC
The DNA here is from genome assembly GCA_036559565.1 of Steroidobacteraceae bacterium. GTDB lineage: Bacteria > Pseudomonadota > Gammaproteobacteria > Steroidobacterales > Steroidobacteraceae > SCUD01. Next base: position 2,975 of record DATBSX010000006.1, read on the forward strand.
CGGCTTCGGTTGCGGGCATGATCCGTAAGCCCGAGATCCGCCTGATTGCGCTCTTCCTCGTCTACTCGCTCGTCGTGAATTCCATCTTTTCGATGTTCTACCAGGACCCGGAACCACTGCGGAATTCGGCCTACTACATGCAGGTGCTCCTCGGCTGCATCGCCATCAACTACGTGCTGCGCACCGAGCCGACGGCGCCCCGGCTGCTCACAATCGCGATCCTCGGGGCGCTCGCGGTGCAGTTCGTGACATTTGCCGTCTCGGTGCCGGTGCAGGGCGTGCGGGCGACGCTGCTCTTCGAGAACCCGAACCAGCTCGGCTTCTTCGGCCTGCTCGCGCTCGCATTCATCCTGCTGCTGCAGCGCTATACCGGCTACCCGGCGATCGTGTCTGCACTCGGCGCCGCGGTGAGCGTCCTGTTCGTGATGCTCTCGCTGTCGAAAGGCGCGATCCTCGCGGGGTTCGCGCTCCTGTTCCTGTACCTGTTGCTGGCGCCGATCCGTGATCGCCGCTGGCAGCGGCTGCGGCCTGCCCTCCTGATCGCGTTTCCGCTCGCCGTGATTGCGATTGCGGTGATCTATCGCGACCAGATTGCGATGCTCGGCGCGGTCGCCGACCGGCTCGCCGAGATCGGCGCGTCGAGCGACGACAGCTTCGCGGGCCGCAGCTACATCCGGATCGCGATCTGGCCCCAGTACCTCCTGTTCGGCGCGGGCGAGGGCCTGCTCAATCGCTGGGAATATCCGCGCGAGATTCACTCGATGTTCGGCACGCTGCTCTTCAGCTATGGCCTGCCGGGGCTCGGGATCGTGTGCGTCCTGCTGGCGGTCGTCTGGCGCCGCAATCCCAGGGACTTCATCATCTATTTCGTGCCGATCCTGCTTTATTCCGTGGTGCATCAGCCGATGCGCCAGTCGATGATGTGGACGCTCCTGATCTCGATTGCGCACTTCGGCCCCGTGTCCGGAACCAGGGCTTCGGGCTATGCTAGGAAGCGATGACGGATCATCACAAGCCTGATTTCATCCACTTCGCAAAGCCCTCGATCGGCGAGGAAGAGATCGCCGAAGTCGGGCGTTGCCTGCGCTCCGGGTGGGTGACGACCGGCCCCATGACGCGGCGCTTCGAAGCCGAATTCGCTGCGCGCATCGGCGCCCGCCATGCCCTGGCCGTGAATTCGGCGACCGCGGGGCTGCACCTCGCCCTCGAGGCGATGGGCGTCGGACCGGGCGACCGCGTCGCGGTGCCGGTCCACACCTTCACGGCCAGCGCCGAGGTCGTGCGCTATCTCGGCGCCGACCCGTTGTTCGTCGACGTGGAGCCCGATACGCTCAATCTCGATGCACGCCGCCTCGACGAGGAACTTGGCAGGCACGGGCCGGTCAAGGCCATCATGCCGGTTCACTTTGCGGGACAGGCCTGCGATATGGACGCGATTTTGGACATCGCGCGCCGACATGGGTCGCAGCTCATCGAGGATGCGGCGCATTCCTTCCCGACGAGCTGCTCCGGCCGGCTGATCGGCACCATCGGCAAGGCGACGGTCTTCAGCTTCTATGCGACTAAGACCATCACGACGGGCGAGGGCGGCATGGTCGTGACGGACGACGACGCGCTGGCGGAACGAGTCAAGGTCATGCGGCTCCATGGCATCAGCCGCGACGTCTTCGACCGCTACACGTCGAACAAGCCGTCGTGGTTCTACGAAGTGATCGCGCCCGGATTCAAGTACAACATGACGGATGTCGCCGCAGCCCTCGGCGTGCACCAGCTGAAGCGCGCCGAAGATTTCCGCTCACGGCGAGAAGCGATCGCGCGTGCCTACGACGCCGCCTTTCGCGGCCTGCCGGTTGACCTGCCCGCGGTGCGCCGTCCTGCCGACACGCACGCCTGGCACCTGTATGTCCTGCAGCTTCGCCTGAATGCGCTCGCGATCACTCGGGACGAATTCATCACGCGGCTCGCCGAGGCGGGCGTCGGCACCAGCGTGCATTTCATCCCGCTGCACCTGCAGCCCTACTGGCGGGATCGCTACGCGTTGCGGCCCGAAGACTTTCCGGTCGCCAGCCGCCAGTTTCGGCGTATCGTGAGCCTGCCCATTTATCCCGCCATGACCGACGGCGAGGTCGCGAGAGTCATCCAAGCGGTCACTTCCCTTCTGGAAAGCGCGACGATCCGCGAGGTCGTCGCCTGAGGAGCGTCCCATGCGTCCAAGTCACCTGATCGCCTGCACACTGGGTTTCCTGTGGCTTGCGATGTCCGGCGTCGCCGTTTCTGCGGCGACCCCGCCGCCTGCCGGCAAGCCGACTTACTTCGGCGTATTCGGGATTCCGCCCGACCAGGCCCACAACTGGCCCTTCACCGTGAGTCGCGCGGGACCGGAGGACATGTCGCAACTGCAGGGCGCCGGCCTCAAGGGGCTCGTGGCGCTGACCGGCTCGAAGAAGAATTACAGCGACGCGAGCGGGTGCTTCCAGCTCGGCATGTGGAAGCAGGCGCTCGACCGCCACGATGCGGCACACATCCAGAGCCTGGTCGACCAGGGCGTGCTGCTCGGCCTCTATGCAATCGACGAGCCGCACGACTGGCCCTGCGGGCCGAAATTCGAAGACATCGACGCGGCCTGCGCTTATGCGAACCAGAAATGGCCCAACCTCAAGTGCGGCGTGAACGCACCGCCGGCCTGGCTGAAGCCGGGCGCCTCGAAGCTGACACACGTCGGATTCCTGTTCTTCCAGTACTCCAACAAGAAAGGCACGCCGGCCGAATGGCTCAGGGAACAGCTCGCCGACGCGGGCTGGTTCCACGGGGACATCTGGCTCTCGATCCAGCTCTTGCAACCGCGCCTTTCGGTCGATGAGTTCCGCAACGCGGGGCTGACCTTCTGCAATGCGCGGCCGGCGGGACTCCTGATGTGGAAGTGGTCCGACGAATGGTTTGCGCAGCCCGGGGTTTCTGCCGCCATGCGGGAAGTCGCGAGCGCCTGCGCATCGACGGCGGCGCTTGCCGGGGCGGCTTCACGAGGGCCTCGCACGCCCTGATGGCGGACTCGTGCCAGTTCGCGACCCGCGTCGTCGCGGCAGGCACGATCGTCGTGCTGTCGCCGCTGCTCCTGCTCGCGGCCATCGCTATCCGCCTGACTTCGCGGGAGCCCGTGCTATTTCATCAGGAGCGCATCGGTCTCTACGGCCGCCCGTTCCGGATCCACAAGTTCCGGACGATGCGATCGAGCGAAGACGGCCCTGCGATCACGGTCGGCGGGGATTCGCGCGTCACCGGGCTCGGCGCATTCCTGCGACGCTTCAAGTTCGACGAGCTGCCCCAGCTCTTCAACGTCCTGAATGGCGAGATGAATTTTGTCGGGCCGCGGCCGGAAGTGGCGCGGTACGTCGCCCTGTATCCGGCCGCGCAGCGCGACATCGTCCTGTCGGTCCGGCCGGGTCTCACGGACCTCGCGTCGCTCGCCTTCATCAATGAGAGCGAGCTGCTCGCCACCGCGTCCGATCCCGAGCGCTACTACCTCGAGTTCCTGATGCCGGCCAAGCTGCGCCTTGCCGAAGGCTATGTCCGGGACCGGAGCGCGTGGCTCGACTTCCGGATCCTCGCCGCCACGGCAACCGGAATCCTCGGCTGGCGCTGGATTCCCTCGCCTTATGAAACCGCGCCGTCATGAGCGCCGCTCCGGGGGCGAGTGGCAGCCCGCGTCGAGTCGCCTTCGTTTCCAACAGCGCGAGCGGCGAATACACGGGCAGGCTTCGCTGGGTCGAGCCCCTCCGTGCACGCGGCTTCGACGTCTCGTTCGTGTTGCCCGAGGGGGAAGGCGCCTACGTTCAACGATTCAATGAGAAAGGCGTCAAGGTATTTCAGTATGCGATGGATCGGAGTAGCCAGTCGTTGTCCGGCGACCTGGCTTCCACCCGTGACCTGGTCCGCCTGATCCGCGCGGAGAAGTTCGACATCCTGCATTCCTTCGGGCACAAGGCGAATCTCTGCATGGGCCTCGCGGCCATGCGCTTGCGAAGCCCGGTGGCCTTCCTGCACGTGACGGGCCTTGGCAGCCCTTTCATGCCGGGCGGCGGTGCGGCGCGAACGTTGCAGCGTACATTTCTTCGCGCTTACTACCGGCTCGCGGCCCGGAAGCTGTCTGGCCTTTTCTTCCAGAACCGGGATGACGAAGGCGATCTTGGCCTTTCAAAGGGCGCCAGGACTTTTTTCGCAGGGAGCACCGGCGTCGATCTCGACGAACTGGACCCGGCAACGGTGAAATCGGCAACACTTGACGTATTGCGACGCGAACTTGGAATCGAGGGTCGCGTGGTGCTGACTTACATCGGCCGCCTCTTGAAGGATAAGGGGGTCCCGGAACTGCTGCAGGCCGCGGCCGGGCTTCACCGCAACGATCCGCGGGTCGTATTGCTGGTCGTGGGCACGCCGGACCCGGGCAACCGGAACAGCATCGACCCCGCATCGATCCCGGGTGCGACGGACGAATTCGCGCGCTTTCTCGGCAGGCGCGATGACATCAAGGAAATCCTGGCGCTCACGGACATCTTCGTGAATCCGAGCAGCTATCGCGAAGGCGTGCCGCGCACGAATCTCGAAGCGCTCGCGATGGGCAAGCCCGTCGTGACGGCGAATGGCCCCGGGTGCAGGGATACCATCGTGGAAGGCGAGACGGGCTTCCTCATTCCGCCCCACGACCCGCGCGCGCTCGAATCCGCGCTGCGGAAGTTGATCGAGTCGGACGCCTTGCGGGCGCGCTTGGGCGCCGCGGCCCGTGAAGATGCCCGCCTGCGATTCTCGGTCGGGACCGCGGTGGATCGCGTCGCCTCGGTCTACCAGGAAGTGCTCTCGCGCCCATGAGCGAGACCCGGGAAATCCAGGTTCGGCGAATGAGCGTTTCGGACGCGCCCGAGGTCGTCCGCGTGCACCTGGTTGCATTCCCGGGTTTCTTCCTCTCGTTCCTGGGCCCGCGTTTCCTGACGCTCTTCTACGAGGAGTGCGTGAGGCAGGAAGAGATCGCCAGTGTCGCGTTCAGCCAGGGCCAGCTGGCG
>DATBSX010000007.1:0-5042 GCA_036559565.1 Steroidobacteraceae bacterium
TGCAAAACACACTCTGGCTGGCCATGCTGGCCGGCGTGGTCGCCATCGTGTACGGCATCTTCATGTCGCGCTGGATCCTCGCACAGCCCGCGGGCAACGCGCGGATGCAGGAGATTGCCGCCGCGATCCAGGCAGGCGCCAAGGCCTACCTGAACCGCCAGTACTCGACCATCGCCGTCGTCGGCGTCGTGCTGTTCGTCGCGCTCGCATTCGCGCTCGACTGGTACACGGCGGTCGGCTTCGCGTTCGGTGCCCTCCTCTCCGGCATGGCCGGGTACATCGGGATGAACGTCTCGGTCCGTGCGAATGTGCGCACCGCGCACGCCGCGAGCGTCGGGCTCAACCCGGCGCTGCAGGTCGCATTCCGCGGCGGCGCGATCACCGGCATGCTGGTTGTCGGACTCGGGCTGCTCGGCGTCGCGGCCTACTACGGCGTGATGATGCGGCTCACGGGCGACAGCGACCACTCGCTGCACGCGCTCGTCGGGCTCGCCTTCGGCGGCTCGCTGATCTCGATATTCGCGCGTCTCGGCGGCGGCATCTTCACGAAGGGCGCCGATGTCGGCGCGGATCTCGTGGGCAAGGTCGAGGCCGGCATCCCCGAAGATGACCCGCGCAACCCCGCCGTGATCGCGGACAACGTCGGCGACAATGTCGGCGACTGCGCCGGCATGGCCGCGGACCTCTTCGAGACCTACGCCGTCACCGTCGTCGCGACGATGCTGCTCGCGGGCCTGATGATGAAGGACCTCGGTGAAGCGGCCGTTCTCTATCCGCTCGTGCTCGGCGCGGTCTCGATCGTCGCCTCGATCGTGGGCACGTTCTTCGTCAAGGTCTCCGAAGGCGGGAAGATCATGGGCGCGCTGTATCGCGGCGTGATCGTTTCCGGCGTCATCGCGGCGGTAGCCTACTATCCGATAACGAAGATGATGCTCGGGGCGGCGGCCATGCCGCTCTACTTCTGCGCGCTGATCGGGCTCGGCCTGACGGCGGCGATGATCGTCATCACCGAGTACTACACGGCGACCGAGTTCAAGCCGGTGCGCTACGTGGCCGAGGCTTCCCGCACGGGCCACGGCACGAACGTGATCGCGGGCCTCGCGGTATCGATGAAATCGACCGCCCTCCCCGTGCTCGCGATCTGCGCCGCCATCTGGGGCGCCTACTCGCTGCAGGGCCTGTACGGCATCGCGATCGCCGCGACCGCCATGCTGTCGATGACCGGCATGATCGTCGCGCTCGACGCCTATGGCCCCATCACCGACAACGGCGGCGGCATCGCCGAGATGAGCGGCCTGCCGAAGGAAGTGCGCAAGATCACGGATGCGCTCGACGCGGTCGGCAACACGACGAAGGCCGTGACGAAGGGCTATGCGATCGGCTCGGCCGGACTCGCGGCGCTCGTGCTCTTTGCCGACTACACGCACAACCTGGAAATCGCGAACAAGCTCGAGCTCTTCAGCCTCTCCGACCCGGCCGTCATCATCGGCCTCTTCATCGGCGGCATGGTGCCTTACCTCTTCGGCGCGATGGCGATGGAAGCCGTCGGCCGCGCGGCGGGCTCCGTCGTGATCGAGGTCCGGCGCCAGTTCGCGGAGATCAAGGGCATCATGGAAGGCACGGCGAAGCCCGACTATTCACGTGCCGTCGACATGCTGACCCGCGCCGCGATCCGCGAGATGATCGTGCCGTCGCTGCTACCGATCCTGATCCCGGTCATCGTCGGCTTCGGCATGAACTTCCTGCTCGGGCCCGGCGCCGGCATCCGCGCGCTCGGCGGCGTGCTGATCGGCACGATCGTCACGGGCCTCTTCGTCGCGATCTCGATGTGTACGGGGGGTGGGGCCTGGGACAATGCGAAGAAGTACATCGAGGAAGGCAATTTCGGCGGCAAGGGTTCGGACGCGCACAAGGCGGCCGTGACCGGCGACACCGTCGGCGATCCCTACAAGGACACGGCCGGCCCGGCGATCAACCCGCTCATCAAGATCATCAACATCGTGGCGCTGCTGCTCGTTCCCTTGTTGTAAGCGCGAAGGGACTTGCGGAATCCGGGTCGCGGTCGCCGGCACTACGGCCACGCGAGCGTGGGGACGTCCTTCGGCACCGGCTGGCTCTGCAAGTACGTCACGAGCTGCCAGATTACGGGGTCGGAAAGCAGGGACCCGTAGGCGGGCATGCCGTGCGGGCGACCATCGCGAATCGACTGGAAAATCACTGCGTCATCGCCTCCGAAGCGCCAGCGGCCATCGACCAGGCTCGGTCCAACGAAACCAAGCCCGCCCGCGCCGTGGCATCCGTCGCAGTTCATGACGTTGAAAAGGACTGCGCCCTGGCGGGCAACTTCGGCATCTCCGGGAGCAGGATTCGCGGGTTCGTCGGCCGACGCGATGCCTCCGAAGGCCATCAGCACGGCCAGCATCACGTGGCTCATGCTGCTCACAGCCCGAACACCCACACGATGCCGCCCTGGCTCGTGTACCGCGAGAGGTCCGGGGCAAAATCGGCGCGCGGGCGAACGTCCGCGGGATCGTCGGAGCGAATGTCTCCCGCGATCACGAACCAGTCGCCGCCGATCCCCGCATAGACCGCCACGTATTGCTTGCCGTCCGGTCCACGGTAAGTGATCGGGGCGCCAACCACCCCGGAGCCGACCTTCGCCTTCCAGAGCGGCTTGCCCGTCTTGGCGTCCGCGGCCTTCAGCCAGCCATCCAGCGTGCCATAGAAGGTCACATTGCCCGCAGTAGCGAGGGCTCCGCTCCACACCGGAAACTTTTCCCTGATCTCCCACACTCTCTTCCCGGCTACGGGGTCCCACGCAATAAACGCGCCGAGATACCCACCCGCTCCAGGGTGATACGGCACGTTAGCGCCGACATAGGGAGTGCCGGGAATATATGCCGTCTCGCGCGCCTCCCAGTCCATGCAGATGTTGACCGTGGGTACGTAGAAGAGCCCCGTCCGCGGCGAGTATGCCGCCGGCGAGGCAGGGCTCTTGCCGCCCTCAAGGCTCGGGCAGATGAGTTGCACCATGCCCTTCGATTTGCCCGTCTGCTTGTCGGCGTTCAGCACCGGACGACCGGTCGCGAGATCCACCCGATCGGCCCAGTTCACGTCGACATATTTTTCCGCGACCAGCACTTCTCCAGTGGCGCGATCGAGCGTGTAGGCAAAGCCGTTCTTGTCGAAATGCACGAGGACCTGGCGCGCTTCGCCGTGAATGACGATTTCGGCCAGGATGTTCTCGGCGTTGGAGTCGTAGTCCCAATTGTCGTGCGGCGTGAACTGGTAGGCCCACACCAGCGAGCCATCGCCCGGCCGTCGCGCCAGCACGCTCGAGGTCCACTTGTTGTCGCCCTCGCGCTGCTCGGGGTTGTAGGGTCCCGGATTGCCAGTGCTGTAGTAGACGAGATCGAGTGCGGGATCGTAGGAGAGCCAGCCCCACACCGGGGCACCGCCCTGCTTCCAGGTCTCTGCGGCCCAGCTCTTCTCAGCGAGCTCGGTGCCGTGGTCATAGAATGGTTTGAAAATGCCGGGCTTCGCCAGCACGGCGCTGTCCGGCCCCAAATTCCGCGCCTCCCAAACGAGCTTCCCGGTCGCCAGGTCGAGCGCCTTGAACCAGCCGCGAATTCCGTACTCCCCGCCCGAGGGACCGACGAATACGCGATCGCCCACGACCAAAGGCGCCATGGTGATCGTCTCGCCGCGCGAGAGATCGGCCACCGTAACTTTCCACACTTCCTCGCCGGTCTTCGCGTCGACCGCGACTGTGCGCCCATCCAGCAGGTTGTAGACGATCTTTCCTTCGGCATAGACGGCGCCTCGATTCACCGAGTCGCAGCAGGCGATGCCCACCGCCGCAGGATTCACGTCGGGGCGATACTTGAAGCGCAGCGGGTAGTCTTCTTTCGTGAGATCGAAGGCGTACAGGACGTTCGGGTATGGCGTCACGACATACATCGTGTCCTTCACGACCAGCGGCTGACCCTCGTGGCCGGAAAGCACGCCGGTCGAAAAATTCCAAACCGATCGCAACTTGCCGACATTCGAAGAGGTGATCTGGTCGAGTTCGCTGAAGCGCGTGGCGGCGAAATCCTTGCCAGGCCGCGTCCACTGCCCGTCGTCGTCCGCCCGCAACGCACGCGCCGGCAGGCAGGCGAGCACGAGCAGCGCGCAAAGCCACAATCCCGATTGGCGATCTGCGATTTGGGTCAAGTCGGTTCTTCGTGCCAGGACGGGCCGCATCTAGCCTAACAAGGTGTTGAGTCACTGCCAAATGTCCATGCGACCCCTGACGGGAACGAAACGGGCCCGGCGATCAACCCGCTGATCAAGATCATCAACATCGTGGCGCTGTTGCTGGTGCCTTTGCTCTGAAGCGGCGCAGCCCTTTTCTCGAGGCCCCCGCATGGGGGCCTTCCCTTTTCAGGGTGACCGGAATAGTTTCCGGGAAGCCTTCCCATGAACAGTCTTGAATTCATGTACCTCGGCGGCGCCGCCATCTTCGCCGCGACCGGCGTGCTGGCGGCGGCGCGAAAGGACATGGACCTGCTGAGCCTCGTCATCATCGGCATCGTGACTGCCGTGGGCGGCGGCACGCTGCGCGACCTGATGCTGGATGTCCAGGTGTTCTGGATCGGCGATCCCCTCACGGTGACGGTCGCCGCTGCGGCTGCCGTCCTGACGTTCTTCCTGGAACTTCGCGCCCGGGTGGCTGAGCAGGTGCTGCTCTATCTCGACGGCATCGCGACGGCGCTGTTCGCCATCCTCGCCACCGAAAAGACGCTGCTATTCGGCTACGACCCCGCTATCGCGCTGGTCATGGGCATCATCACGGCGATTGGCGGCGGACTGTTGCGCGACGTCATCACCGGCCATCCGACCGTGCTGATGCGGCGCGAAATCTACATCACGCCGGTCCTGGCCGGGGGACTGCTGCACCTCGCGTTGCGCACCAGAACGAACCTGCCGAGCGACACGATCGTAGTCGTGTCGATCGTCCTGGTGGCCTTACTGCGGGTGGCGGCCCTGCGGTTCGGCTG
>DATBSX010000008.1:0-3930 GCA_036559565.1 Steroidobacteraceae bacterium
TGGATCTCCGCGGGCGACGGGCGGCTCCGCCATGACCTCGAGCTGCTGTCCGACGCCGGCATCGTCCACGCACCGCTGACGGCCTGGCCTGTGTCCTGGGCGGAAGTCGCGCGCGACATCGGTGGGGCCGACGAGACCCATTTGCCGCTGCACATCGCAGCCGCGCTCGACCGCGTGCGCCGGACGGCAAGGGACGAGACCGCGACGGGCGAACTCAGGCTCGACGCGTCCCTCTCGGGTTCCGGGAACCCGATGGAGCTGCGGCGATTCGACGACGTGCCGCGCGAGGACGCGGAGATCTCGGTCGGTGCGCAATACCTCGGCGATCGCTTCGCGATGCGACTGCAGGCGACCGGCGTACTCGATCCCGAGGACGGCAAGGAAGTGCGGGCGGATGGCAGCTATGTCGCCGCCGTGCTCGGCAACTGGATGCTGCACGCGGGCTACATCGACCGCTGGTGGGGGCCGGGTTGGGAAGGCAGCCTGATCTACGGCAGCAATTCGCGCCCGATTCCCTCGATCACGATCGAGCGCAACTACTCCGACCCGATCGACACCCCGTGGCTGCACTGGATCGGGCAATTTCGCTTCATCGCGACCATGGGCCAGCTCGAGGAGGAGCGGACCGACGCGCCGAACGCCCAGTTGTTCGGCATGCGCGCGACCTGGAAACCGCATCCTCGACTCGAGGTCGGCTTCTCGCGCACCGCGCAGTGGTGCGGCGACGGCCGTCCTTGCGACCTCGGGACTTTTTGGGACCTGCTGATCGGCAACGACAATAATCAGGCGCTGGCTGAACAGCCTGGTAACCAGCTGGGGGGCTTTGACGCGCGCTGGTCGCTGCCCTGGGTACCGGTTGCGCTCTACGCACAGGCAATCGGCGAGGACGAGGCGAATTTCATGCCATCCAAGTACCTCGGCCTCGCCGGCATCGAGTTCTGGGGCGGCTTCGGCGAGCGCTCGTGGCGTGCGCACGTCGAGGCCGCGGACACCACCTGCAGCTTCTACTCGGACCCGCCGCAATACGGCTGCGCGTACCGCAACGTCATCTACCGCGACGGCTACCAGTATTACGACCGCGTCATCGGCCATTCGATTGACGGCGACAGCCGCCAGATCGCGGCCGGACTGATGCTGGTCGATGGCGACGGCAGCAGCTGGGAACTCGCCCTGCAGGACGCGCACGTGAACCGCAAGGGCGCCAATCCGGTCCAGTCCGTGTCGCCGTTCCCCATGAAAATCGCATCCCTCGACCTGCACCACCGCCGGACCCTGTTTGGGGGTGACTTGCGGGTCAGCATCGGCTATGAAGAGCGCGACGCCGACGCAGAGGGCGTCCACCAAGAAGACTTCCGGGGTTACCTGCAATGGTCCGCAAGGTTCTGATGTATAGGCAACGCCTGGCTGCCGGCTTGTGGGCGACGCTCATCGCGTTCGCCGGGGTGGCGCTGCCTGCGGCGGCGCAGCAAGCCCCGACCCAGGCGCAGATCAACGCGTTCAAGTCCCTGCCGCCCGAGCAGCAGCAGGAGCTCCTGAAGCAACTCGGCGTCGGCAGTGCGGTCGCGACGACGCCGGCTCCCGCGGCCGTCACGGCGCCCACCCTGCAACCGAAGGAGGGGATGGTCGACGCCAACGGCCAGGCCCTGCCGGCCGCGCCGCTTGTTGAAGTCGAGCCGCGGCTGCGAGCCGGCGACACGCTGATCCTCGATGTCGCCGAGATCGGCGCCTTTCCTTTCACGACGCCGGCGCAGCCTGTGCCGAACACGAAGATCCTGCCGCTCACGCCAGAGCAGATCGAGGCCAATCGCGTTTTCACCGAATTCCAGACCAGCGTCCGTTCCGGCAATCCCTATCGCCTCGATCGCGCCGGCCGCCTCGTGCTCGCGAACCAGGTCACGGCGACGCTTGCCGGCCTCACGGCCGAGGAAGCGCAGGAGCGGCTGAATGCCGACCCGCGCCTCGCGGGCATGACCTTCAGCGTGAAGTACCTGCCCGTCGAGCCCGAGCTCAAGCCATTCGGCTACGACCTCTTCACGATGGTGCCGACGACCTTCGCGCCGGCGTCCGACATCCCCGTGCCTTCGAATTACGTGATCGGCCCGGGCGACACGATTGAGCTGCAACTCATCGGCGATTCCGCGGGTTACTACCCGCTCGTCGTCGGGCGCGACGGCGTCGTGAACCTGCCGGAACTCGGGCCGCTCGCGGTCGCCGGCCTCAGCTACGACGCCGCGAAGGAGAAGATCGAGCAGCAGGTCTCGGGGCAGATGATCGGCACGCGGGCGAACGTCTCGATCGGCGCACTGCGCTCGATCCAGGTTTTCGTCATGGGCGAGGCGGAGCGGCCGGGCTCGTACACGGTGAGCGGCCTCTCGAGCATGACCAATGCGCTGTTCGCGAGCGGCGGCGTGCGCGAGATCGGGTCGTTGCGCACGATCCGGCTCATGCGCGGCGGCAAGCTCGTCCGCCAGCTCGATCTCTACGACATGCTGCTGCGCGGCGACACGAGCGGCGATGCGCGCCTGCTGCCGGGCGACGTGATCTTCATCCCGCCCGTCGGTGCGACGGTGACAGCGACCGGCGAAGTGCGCCGACCCGCCATCTATGAATTGAAGGACGGCGACACGGCGGCGGAACTCCTCAGGCTCGCAGGCGGGCTCACGCCGGAAGCCGATGCGCGAACGGCCCGGGTCGAGCGCGTGGCGGACCAGCGCGAGCACATGGCGATGACGCTCGACCTTTCCGGCGGCCCCGGGCTCGACACGCGGATGCAATCGGGCGACGTCGTCCAGGTGGACGCGATACGCGACCGGCTCGAAGGGGCCGTCGCGCTGATGGGCCACGTGCACCGGTCTGGGCGCGTGCAATACCGGCCGGGCATGCGCCTCACGGACCTCATCGGCAGCATGGATGAACTCCAGCCGCTTGCCGACACGCACTACGTGCTCATCCGTCGCGAGTCCGGGCCGACGCGCATTGTCTCGGCGCTGTCGGCGAACCTCGAGGCGGCATTCACCGCGCCGGGTTCCGACGCGGACGTGATGCTGCAGTCCCGCGACACGGTCTACGTGTTCGACCTCGCGACCAGCCGCGGGCGCGTGATCGACCCGATGCTGGCGGAACTCGATCGCCAGAGCGGCGCCAATGTGCCGCAGCAGCTCGTCACCATCAGCGGCCGCGTGAAGGTGCCCGGCAACTATCCACTCGAGCCGGGCATGACCGTGAGCGACCTGCTGCGCGCGGGCGGCGGCCTCGACCAGGCGGCGTTCACGGGGCAGGCTGAGCTGACCCGGCACCTGACGGGTGGTGGCTCGCGGCGCGAGTCGCAACTCCTCACGGTGAACCTCGGCGCGGTGCTCGCGGGCGATGCCGCCGCCGACGTGCAGTTGCAGGCTTTCGACCAGCTCGTCATCCAGGAGATGCCGGAGTGGGAGGAGCAGGAGACGATCACGCTGGTCGGCGAAGTGCGCTTCCCGGGCCAATACCCGATCCGGCGCGGCGAGACGCTGCGCGAGATCGTCAAGCGCGCAGGCGGCCTCACGGACCTCGCATTCCAGGCAGGCGCCGTGTTCACGCGCGAGGACCTCAAGCTGCGCGAACAGCGCCAGCTCGACCTCCTCACCGAGCGCTTGCAGCGCGACCTCGCAAGCCTTTCGTTGCAGCAGGCGCAGTCAGGCGAGGCGGGCGCGGCGCAGGCGATGTCGGCCGGTCAGCAGCTGCTGTCGGAGCTGAAGAGCACGCAGGCCGTCGGGCGCCTCGTCATCAACCTCGACGAAGTCCTGAAATCTCAGCCGGGCGCGCCGACGGACATCATCGCGCGCGGCGGCGACGCGCTCTACATTCCGCGCCTCGCGCAGGAAGTCACGGTGCTCGGCGAAGTCCAGAATTCGACCTCGCATCTCTATCGCGAGGGCTTCACGCGGGATGACT
>DATBSX010000009.1:0-7166 GCA_036559565.1 Steroidobacteraceae bacterium
ATCTTCGGCAAGCCCGACGGCGAGGCGGCCTGCGTCGCCATGCTCGGCGCCCTCGCGGACCGGACGCACGAGGTGTTGACGGCAATCGCGCTCTGGGACGCAGGTAGGCTCCGACAGGTCCTCAGCACGAGTTACGTCACATTTCGTGCGATCGACGATGCCGAGTGCCGGCGCTATTGGGCAGGCGGCGAGCCGGAAGGCAAGGCAGGCGCCTATGCGATCCAGGGCCGGGGTGCCGTCTTCGTCTCGCGCCTCGAGGGCAGTTTTTCCGGGGTGATGGGCCTGCCGCTCTTTGAGACGGCGGCGCTGCTCGATACCGCGGGCGTACGGCGCTGGGAAGCGCCGTGAATCGCCGGAACAGGCTGTTTGCCGCCCTTGTCCAAGCTGTGAGCACCTTTTCCGGCAATCCTGCATGACCCCCTGGACTTCCTGGATGCAGCGGCTGTGGCGCTGGATCGCGGGCCTGATCGGCCTCGCGGCGCTGCTGCTCGCTCTTGCGATCGGCGCATTCCGCCTCGCGATCGACCTCCTGCCGGGCTACCAGGAACGCATCGTCGCCCGCGTGCACGAGACGACGGGACTCACGCTGAAGTTCGATTCCATCTATGCCCGGATCGGCCGCTACGGGCCCGAGATCGTGTTCCGCGGCGCGCGCGTCCTGCCGGACTCGGGCGACGAGCCGCTGGTCGCGGCGGACGCGGGCCGCGTCAGCTTTTCGATTCCGCGTTCGATCTGGTACCGGCGCGCCGAGGTCGCGCGGGTCACCTTCGTGCGGCCGCGGCTCAATTTCGTGATCATGCCCGACGGGCGCATCCGGCTCGTCGGCCAGTCCGCTCTGCAGCAGCCCGATGCCGAGCATGCGCCGATGACGCTCGATCGCTTCCCGCGCGGCCGTTTCGCCGTCACCGACGCCGTGCTCGACGTCCTCGACCTGCGCGCGCGGCAAGGGCGTTTCCAGTTGACGGGCGCCGACCTCGAAGTCGTGCGTAGCGGCGACGTCATCACGCTCGCCGGCCGCGTGGAGCTGCCGGATCACCTGGGCTCCTTCATCGACGTCGAAGCCGAAGCCAGCGGCAAGCTCGCCGACAGCGACGCGGTCGACTGGCGCGCCCGCATGGACGCGCGCGAACTCGACCTGCCGCAGTGGGCGGCGATGTTGCCGGACAGTTTCCGCGTGCCGACGGAGGGCCATGGTTCGATCCGCGTCTCGGCGCGGGGCCGGGGCCGCGACGTGACCAGCCTGCGCCTGCAGCCGGATCTCGAAGACCTGCGGCCTGCGGGCTCGGACCAGGTCTTCTCACGCCTCGCCGGCGACATCCGCCTGCAGCGCGACGCGACGACCGTCTCGATCGAGGCCACCGATCTCGAGCTCTCGCGGCCCGGCCTGCCCTGGCGGCCGACGAGCCTGGATGCGCGCGTCACGCGAAAAGACGGCCGCTTCGCCTCGGTCGCCGCGCGCGCGGACTACCTCAGGATCGAGAATCTCGCGGCGCTGGCCGGGGCCTTGCCGGCCGGTTCGCTGCGTGAGCGCATCACGGCGCTGGCGCCGCGGGGCGAACTCTTCGGGGTTGACCTTGCGGTTGCGGATGCCGGCGACAAGCGGCTGCCGGACATCACTGGCCGACTGCGTTTCGCAAACGCCGGATTCAACCCGTTTGGCAAGGCGGCGGGCATCACCGGCTTCGACGGCGCGATCGAGGGACGCGGCGGCGGCGGCATTCTCGAGCTCGCGACGCGCGATGCGACGATCGACTGGCCGCAGCAGTGGCGCGCGCCAGCCGCGGTCCTGCGCGGCGACGGCCACGTCGAATGGCAGCGTTTCGGCACCGGTGTGCGGATCTGGCTCGACGACGCGCTGGCGGACAGCGGCCACGGGATCGCACGCGGCAAGGCCCGGCTGCTGCTGCGGCCGGGTGAGGTGCCGCTCATGGACATCAGCGCGACGGCGTCGGATTTCGACGTGACCCAGCTCTGGCGCTACCTGCAGACGGGCCGGCTCTCGCCGAAGACGCTGCACTGGCTCGACGCCGCATTCCGCGGCGGCCGCGTGACGAAGGCGGATGTCGTGATCACGGGACCGACGACGGGCTTTCCGTATCGCGATGGGGAGGGCATCTTCCGCGCGAGCGGCCATGCGACGGGCATCGACCTCTTCTACACGGCCGGCTGGCCGGAGCTGCGGGAAGTCGAGTCGGATTTTAGCTTCGAGGGCCCGGCGCTGCATGCGGTGGCGAGCCGCGGCAGCATCGGCGGCGTGCCATTCACGAACGCCGAGGTGAACAGCGGGGACCTGCGTGACGCTGTCTTCGCCGCGCGCGGCACGACCGAAACCGACGCGGGACGCGCGCTGCGCATGCTCCAGGGCACGCCGCTCGCGCCGTCATTCGGGGCGCTCTTTGCCGGCCTCACCGGAACGGGACCCGTCAAGGCAGAGATCGCCCTGGTGCTGCCGATCAAGAACTTCGACCGGCGCGTGGTGACCGTGATGGCGAACCTCGACGGCGTGACGCTCCGCCATCGGCAGCAGCCGTACGACCTGACGGACGTCGCCGGCGATCTCTGGGTCCGCAACCGCGAGTTGCAGGCGCCCGCGCTCACCGGCCGCGCGCTCGGCGGGTCCTGGCGCGCATCGATCGCGACGACGGCGCTCGCCAACGGGAACCTGCGCACGCGCGTGGAGGGACAGGGCAGCCTGCAGGGATCCGCACTGCAGCCGCTTGCGCGGATGCCGGTCAACGCGGGCCTCGCGGGCGCCGCCGACTGGCGCGGTGCGCTCGAGGTCGAACGCAACGTGGACCCGAAAGTGCCGGCGCGCGGAACGGTCCGGCTCTCGAGCGACTTGCGCGGCCTTGCCTCGGCCCTGCCGGAACCCTTCGACAAGCCGGCGGAGTCGTCACGCCAGCTCCAGCTCGCCGCCAGCTTCGACGGCACCAATGGACCGCGCATCGAGGGCTCGCTCGGGCGCGACATCCATGCGCTGGTGCAATGGCGAAGCCAGGCGGATGCGGCGCCGGTCGAACGCGGTATCGTCGCCTTCGGCGGCGATGTGCCTGACGCGCTGCCGAAGAACGCCGGCCTCTGGCTCACGGGCCACCTCGAGTCGGCAAGCCTCACGAAGCTGCTCGATCTCAAGTGGGATGAGCCGCACGGCCGCCCGATCCAGGAGTGGCTCGGCGGCGCCGACCTTTCGGTCGATCGCTTCGAGGCGGTCAGCTACGCGTTCACGAACGTGAGCGGGCGCCTGAGGCCAGGCAACCGCGCCTGGGACGTCGACATGAAAGGCGACGGGGTCGACGGGCACGCGGTCGTGCCCTTCAACTTTCCGGGGGAAGTCCCGCTTGTCCTTGATTTCGATCGCCTGCATTTCGGCGATCGCGCGACTGGACTCGGCGTGCGGCCGGACCCGGATCCGCGCAAGCTTCCCGCGATCCGGGTGGACCTGCGGGACTTCGTGATCGATGCGCGCAACTTCGGCCACGTCGAAGCCGAGTTTTCGCGCGGCACCGCCGGCATGACGCTCAACAAGTTCACGATGACGCATCCGTCGTTCACCGCGGAGGGACGCGGCAGCTGGCTCATGCACGACAAGGGCGCCGAATGCCAGCTCGACTTCGAAGTCGAAACGAAGGACGTCAAGGCATTCATGGGCGCCATGCAGTTCGGCACGCAGGTCGAGGGCGAGAAGGGGCACATGTCTGCGCACCTGACCTGGCCGGGCGCGCCGGAAGCGAGTTCGATCGAGCGCCTCTCCGGGCGCCTCGAGATTTCCGCCGCCAAGGGACAGTTGACGTCCGTCGAGCCGGGCGCGGGCCGCGTTTTCGGCCTGATGAGCCTCGCGCACCTGCCGCGCCGGCTGGCGCTCGACTTCAACGACCTGACCGGCGAGGGATTGTCCTTCGACACCCTGCGCGGAACGTTCCAGCTGACGGACGGCGACGCCTACACGGACAACCTGACGCTGCGCGGTTCCGCGGCCGAGATCGGCGTCGCAGGTCACACGAGCCTCAAGAACCGGACTTACGACCAGACGGCGGTCGTCACCGGCCAGCTCGGCGCCTCCCTCGGCGTCGCCGGCGCGCTCGCAGCCGGACCCGTCGTCGGCGCCGCAGTGCTGCTCTTCTCGCAGATATTCAAGGAACCCCTGCAAGGCGCGACGCGTGGCTACTATCGCATCACCGGAAGCTGGGATGATCCGCAGGTGAAGCGCATCGACGCCCGGGAACTGAAGGACGACCGCCAGGTTTCGCAAGGACCCCCATGAGCCAACCCATTGTCGCCGCCGTGCAGATGACCTCGCTCGCGGACGTCGCGCAGAATCTCAGGACCGCTCGCCGCCTGCTCGGCGTCGCGCGCGACCGCGGCGCCTGCCTCGCGGTGCTGCCCGAGAATTTCTCGTTCATGGGCCGCAATGAAGCCGAGCGGCGCGCAGTCGTCGAGCGGGATGGCGACGGGCCCGTACAGGCCGCGATCGCCGCGATGGCGCGCGAGCTCAAGTTGTGGGTCGTGGCCGGCACGCAGCCGATCGCGGTCGAGGGCGATGCGCGGCCGGCCAACGCCTGCGTCGTGTATGACGCGGCCGGCAGGCGCGCGGCGCGCTACGACAAGATCCACCTGTTCGACGTGGACCTGCCGGGCGGGCGCGAGGGCTATCGCGAGTCGGCGAATGCGCGGCCCGGCGCGAAGGCCGTGCTCGTGGACACGCCCGCGGGAAGGCTCGGGCTGACCGTGTGCTACGATTTGCGCTTCCCCGAGCTGTTCCGGCAACTCGTTTCGGAGGGAGCCGAGATCTTCAGCGTGCCGTCCGCTTTCACGAGCCCGACCGGGCGCGCGCATTGGGAGACGCTGCTGCGGGCCCGGGCCATCGAGAACCTCTGCTTCGTGATCGCCGCCGCGCAGAGCGGAGTCCATGACAGCAATCGCGAAACCTACGGGGACAGCCTGATCGTGGACCACTGGGGGCGCGTGCTCGCGCGCGAGCCGCGCGGAAGCCATGTCGTCACCGCGGCGCTCGACTTGGAAGGGCAGAAATCGACGCGCGAGAGTTTTCCCGCGCTGAAGCACAGGGTCCTCGCATGACGATCGACGCCCTGCAATGCGCGCGCGACCGCATCCTCGCGCCTTCCGGCCTCGACGACCGGCGGCTCGAGCAGGCGCTCGATTCCGTGCTCGGCGCGAGCGTGGATGCCGGGGATCTCTATTTCCAGCTCGCGCGCGAGGAGCACTGGGCGCTCGAGGACGGCATCGTCAAGGAAGGCAGTCACGGCATCGAGCAGGGCGTGGGCGTGCGCGCCATGGCGGGCGAGCGCACGGGGTTCGCGTATTCGGACGAAGTCGTGCCAGCGGCGCTGCTCGAGGCGGCGCGCGCCGCGCGTGCGATCGCGCGCGAGGGCGGCAAGGGCCAGGTCCAGGCCTGGCACGCGACCGCCGCGCATCGCCTGTATCCGGTCGACGACCCGATCGCGTCGCTCGCCGACGTCGACAAGGTGGCGCTGCTGCAGGAGCTCGACCGCCGCGCCCGCGAGATCGACCCGCGCGTCAAGCAGGTCGTGGCGACGCTCGCCGCGGTCCACGAGGTCATCCTCGTCGCCGCGAGCGACGGCACGCTCGCCGCCGACGTGCGGCCGCTCGTGCGCATGAACGTCTCGGTGATCGTCGAGCAGAACGGCCGCCGCGAGCAGGGTTATGCCGGCACGGGCGGGCGCTACTCGCTGCAGGAATTCATCGCGGGCGAGAAGCCGCTGCGCCTCGCGCGCGAGGCCGTGCGCCAGGCGATCGTCAACCTCGAGGCCGTCCCCGCGCCCGCGGGCACGATGACGGTCGTGCTGGGGCCGGGCTGGCCGGGCGTGCTGCTGCACGAGGCGATTGGCCACGGGCTCGAGGGCGACTTCAACCGCCGCGGCACGTCGGCGTTCACCGGGCGCATCGGCGAAATGGTCGCCTCGCCCCTGTGCACGGTGGTGGATGACGGCACGCTGCCCGGGCGGCGCGGCTCGCTCAACATCGACGACGAAGGCACGCCGACCTCCTGCACCACGCTGATCGAGAACGGCGTGCTGAAGGGCTACCTGCAGGACAAGCTGAACGCGCGGCTGATGGGCGCGAAGCCCACCGGAAATGGCCGGCGCGAATCCTTCGCGCACGCGACGCTGCCGCGCATGACCAACACCTACATGCTGCCCGGGCCGCATGACCCGCAGGAAATCATCCGCTCCGTGAAGCGCGGGCTCTATGCCGTCAACTTCGGCGGCGGGCAGGTAGACATCACCTCGGGCAAGTTCGTGTTTTCGGCGAGCGAGGCCTACCTCATCGAGGACGGCAAGGTCACGGCGCCGGTCAAGGGCGCGACCCTCGTCGGCAACGGGCCGGACGTGTTGACGCGCGTCAGCATGGTCGGCACCGACCTCATGCTCGACGAAGGCATCGGAAGCTGCGGCAAGGACGGGCAGACCGTGCCGGTCGGCGTCGGCCAGCCAACGCTGCGCGTGGATGCGTTGACGGTCGGGGGCACGGCCTGATGCGCGTCACGCGCCCGGTCTACGAGGCCCTTCCGTACCTCTACATCGCGATCGGCGTCGCGGCCGTCGGCGCATCTTTCGCCTGGCGCGTTGCGGACTGGTCGGGGGTCCTGGCGCTCTTCGGGCTGGTGGCGATCGTCGGCGGGCTCGTGCTCGCGCTGCGGCGGCGCGACTACCGGATCCAGCAGCGCCACTACGGCGCGGATTTCGAATCGGAAGAGTAGTTCCCGGGGCCGGTCAGGCCGTGTCGGCCGCCGACGCCTCGTCCGCCCCATTCGCGCCGTCCGGCGAGTCCGGACCGCCCACCTCGGATTCCTCAACCGCCGGATGATCGCCGGTCGACTCGTGCGGCAACCCGCGCGCTCGGGCCGAGCGCTCGTCGACGTACATGATCTCGTGCTTGCCGAGCACGACGACGTCGCCGTCATTCAGGTGATGGCGGCGCACACGCTTGCTCTTCACGTACACGCCGTTCGTGCTGTTGAGGTCCTCGAGGATGCTGCCATCGGGGGTCGTCGTGATCTGGCAGTGGTGGCGGCTCACGAACTTGCTCTCGATCTGGATGTCGTTGTCCACCGTGCGGCCGATCAGCAGCCGCCCGGTGCGCAGCGGCCGCTCCTCCACGTGTTCGCCGCCGTGCGCGACGATGAT
>DATBSX010000010.1:0-7412 GCA_036559565.1 Steroidobacteraceae bacterium
GCGTGTTTGCGACCTGCCAGTTCGCCGGTGCGTTTGCCGGGGGACTCGCGGGGGGCGCCCTGCTCGGAAGTCACTGGAACGTCACGGGTATTTTCGTCGGCGCGGCGGCGGCGGTCATCGCCTGGCTGCCGTTGGCTGCGGGGTCAGAATCGCCGCAATCCGGTTCGATTGACGGTGGGCGCGCGGCCGGCGGACGACTACAATGAGGGCTATCAGAACAAGCGGGGAATGGCCATGGCACGCGGCGTCAACAAAGTCATCCTGATCGGTCACCTCGGGCAGGACCCGCAGTCGCGCGCGATGCCCTCCGGCAAGGCCGTGGTCAACCTGCGGCTCGCGACCTCGGACCAGTGGCGCGACAAGCAGACGGGCGAGAACAAGGAAGCGCCGGAGTGGCACAACGTCGTGATGTTCGACCGCCTGGCCGAGATTGCCGCCGAGTACCTGCGCAAGGGCTCGCACGTCTATGTCGAGGGCCGCATCCGCACGCGCAAGTGGCAGGACAAGGAAGGCCATGACCGCTACACGACCGAGATCGTGGCGAACGAGATGAACATGCTGGGCGGTCGCGGCGGTGGCGATCGCAGCTCGGGCGCCCCTGCGCCGGAGCGCACGCGTGAGCGCAACGAGGAACCCGCCGCCCGCGCCGAGACCGCCGGCGTCGCCGAATCTTTCGACGACGACATTCCTTTCTAATAGCGCCAGCTGCCGTACCCCGGGGACTGTCCCCTTTAGAACGGGCGCGCCGCGCCCGATCTAAAGGCGGACTGTCCCCTCCTGACGAGCTTTCATCCTGCGTTTGTCTGACCGCCGTCACGGAATCCGCCGGATTCACGCGCCAGGGCGGCCGTCCCGATCGCCCGCCCGCCGCTTTATGTGATGTGGTTGGCGTCCGGTCCGGGCACATTAAGTCACCATCGAGCTGATTTTTCGGGTTTCCCGCGAAGCCATCGCGGGCTCCGGAAAAAGGAGAGCGGCTCGATGCAGCTGGAACACAACCAGCCGGCCGAGAATGGGCTGCGCGAAGCCCTGGCGCCGTGGTTCGACCATTCGGCGGCCTGGCTCGTGCTGCTTTGCATCGGACTCACGATTTTCGCCGCGCTGACGGGCTACACCGCCGGCCTGCATGGCAACGCCCTCGCGACGCTCTTCACCAGCCTGGCCGCCACGCTCGCCGCGATGTCCGTCGCGTGGCGCGCATCCACGCTGCGCGAGCTGCGATCCGAGCGACGCAGGGCCTGGCGCTGGCTCGCGGTCGCCCTGGGCGCGGAACTCGCCGCGACCCTCGTGGTTCCGGCGACGCGCGCATTCGACATTCCCTCGCTGCAGATGGGCGCCGGCCTCCTGCAGTTCGCTTTCTTCCCTTTCGCCGCGATGGCGGCGATGGGCCTCTTGTTCTCGACGCGCAGCAAGTCGTTCGGGCCCCAGTTCTGGCTCGAAGCGACGCTCGTCGCGCTCTGCGTCGGCACGGTGCTCTGGCTCGCGCTGCCGCACGACTTGCCAATGGACGCGCTGCCTGCGCGCGGCCCGTGGACCGTCGGGCTCGACGCCGTGATCGGCGTGCTCGCCGCGCTGCTCCTGCTGCGCCGCGCGGATTGGCAGGGCTGGCCAGGGTTGGTCGCTTTCTCGATCGCGCTCCTCGCGCTCGTCGGCGCGCGACTGCTGGAAGCGCATGCCGCGGCCACCGCCGCACCGTCGGCATACGCCAGCCCGCTGCATCTGTTCGCGATCGCGGCCTTCGCGGTCGCTGCGCATCTCGATTACCTGCGCAGCGAGCGCCGCGCGCCGCCGATGGACGCGGCGGAGCGGGGCTCGCCGTTCGCGCCGCTTACGCCGTATGCCGCCTTGATGCTCGCCGGTTACGCGCTCCTGATGCTGCACAAGGGCAGTTTCGGCGAGCCCGCCGGCCTCATCGCCTGGGTCGTGTGCATCTCCGCCGGCCTCCTGTTCGCCCGCCAGGCGATCGCGACGGCGCTATCGGTCGCGCTCCAGACCGGCCTCGCGACGCGCTCCGCCGAGGCGCGCTTCAACGCCTTGATCCGCAATACCGCCGACGTGATCGCGATCGTGACGCCGGACGGCACCGTCAGCTACGTGACGCCGACGGCGGAGCGCATCTTCGGCTTCCAGGCGCAGGACCTGATCGGCCAGCATCTCGATGAACTCGTCGCCTTCGACGACCGCGCGCGACTGCGCGAGTTTCTCGCCCACGACCTCGCCAAGGCCGGTGCATCGGCCGTCGTCGAAGTTCGCGTGCCGCGCGGCGAAGACCGCCAGCGCGTGGTCGAGATCCACGGCAGCAACATGGAGGAAGAGCGCGCGATCGGCGGGCGCCTCCTGAACCTGCGCGACACGACCGATCGCAAGGGCATGGAGGAGCAGCTGAAGCGCATGGCCTTGCACGATCCGCTGACGCTGCTCGCGAACCGCTCGCTGTTCCGCGACCGTGTCGAGCACGCGGTGGCGGTCAGCAAGCGCAACGGCCGCAGCGTCGCTGTGATGTTCGTGGACCTCGACAACTTCAAGCGCATCAACGATTCCTTCGGACATGCCGCGGGCGATCGCGTGCTGCACAAGAGCGCGCAGCGCCTGGTCAAGGCGACGCGAAACGGCGACACCGTCGCGCGCCTCGGCGGCGACGAGTTCGCCGTGCTGCTCGAGAACCTGACGGGCCGCGAGCCGGTGATGGAAATCGGGGCGCGCATCGTCGAGTCGCTGCAGGAGCCGCTCGACCTGCCCAGTGCGGACGCACGCATCGCCGCCAGCGTGGGCATCGCGTTCTCGTCCGCCGACGACGGCGTCGAGGAGCTGATGCGCAATGCCGACGTCGCGATGTACGCGGCGAAATCTGCGGGCAAGGGCCGCTACGTCGTGTTCGAGTCGGCCATGCAGCACGCGGCGAGCGAGCGGCGCGAGATGGAAGGCGAACTCGACAAGGCGCTGCTCGAAGGCCAGTTCCTGCTGCACTACCAGCCGATCGTCGAGCTGCACTCGGGCTACCTGCTTGGCGTCGAGGCGTTGATCCGCTGGCAGCACCCGCAGCGCGGCCTGATCGCGCCTGCGGAGTTCATCCCGGTCACCGAGGAGACGGGGCAGATTGTTCCACTGGGCCGGTGGGTGCTCGCCCAGGCCTGCCGCGAGGTCAAGGTGTGGCAGGCGCGGCTGCCGGAAGGCCGCCAGATCCGCGTCGGCGTGAACGTCTCGGCCGTGCAGCTCGCAAAATCCGACATCTGCGCGGACGTCCGCAAGGCGCTCGCGATCTCCGAGATCGACCCGGGCTGCCTCGTGATCGAGCTGACCGAAAATGTCCTGATGCAGAACAGCGAGGCGGTCCTGGCGACGCTGAACGAGCTGAAGACGCTCGGCGTGCGCATCGCGATCGACGACTTCGGCACGGGCTATTCGTCGCTGTCGTACCTGCACCGCTTCCCGATCGACATCCTGAAGATGGACCGCACGTTCGTGGAGCGGCTCGGCGGCGTCGAGGGGGGCGAGGACTTTGCGCGCGCGATCATCACGCTCGGCAAGACGCTCGACCTCGAAGTCGTCGCCGAGGGCATCGAGCTCGAGCACCAGCAGCGCGGGCTGGTCGAACTCGGCTGCGTCGCCGGCCAGGGTTACTACTATTCGAAGCCCGCGCTCCTGCACGAACTCGAGTACTCGGTGCACATGGCCCGCCGGCGCACGATGGCGGACACCTTGCCGCAGGGCGCGAAGATCACGGCGACCGGCCGCTTCGTGATGGGCGACCTGAAGCCTGCCGACTTCGTGGCGACAGGTACTTTCGGCCGCGAATTGAACCGTAAAAAGTAATAACAAACAGAGAGTTATGCGGCTTCTACACGGCCGTCCTACACGTATTCACGCTTCATGGCCGGGCTCAAAACCGGTACCCTAGGCGGCCTTTTTCGCCCAGGAGCGACCACCCGGGACATGAGCGGCCGCCTCTACATTTCGACCTTCGGCTGCCAGATGAACGAATACGACTCGGCGCGGATGGCGGACGTGCTCCGCGTATCCGGGGGCCTCGAGCTCACGGCTGACCCTGAACAGGCGGACGTTGTCCTGCTGAACACCTGCTCGGTGCGCGAGAAGGCGCAGGAGAAGGTCTTCTCCTATCTCGGCAAGTGGCGGCTCCTGAAGCTCGAGAAGCCGGATCTCGTCATCGGCGTCGGCGGATGCGTCGCGAGCCAGGAAGGCGAGGGCATCCTCGAGCGCGCGCCGTTCGTGGACCTCGTGTTCGGGCCGCAGACGATTCACCGCCTGCCGGCGATGATCGAGGCGCTGCGCGCGACGCGCGAGCCGCAGGTGGACGTCTCGTTCCCGGAGATCGAGAAGTTCGACCGCTTGCCGGAGCCCCGCGCTTCGGGCGCGACCGCATTCGTCTCGATCATGGAGGGCTGCAGCCGCTACTGCAGTTTCTGCGTCGTGCCGTACACGCGCGGCGAAGAGATCAACCGCCCGTTCGAGCAGGTCGTCGCGGAAGTCGGCGCGCTCGTCGAACAGGGCGTGCGCGAGGTGACGCTCCTCGGCCAGAACGTCAATGCCTATCGCGGACCGGCGGCGGACGGGACGGTCGTGGACCTCGCCGGGCTCATCCGCCAGGTCGCGCGCCTGCCCGGCCTCGAGCGCATCCGCTTCACGACCTCGCACCCGCTCGAGTTCTCGCAGTCGCTGGTGGACGCCTACGCCGACGTGCCGAAGCTTGCGAACTACCTGCACCTGCCGGTGCAGAGCGGCTCGGACCGCATCCTCGCGCTCATGAAGCGCGGCTACACGCGCCTCGAGTACAAGCAGAAGATCCGGCGGCTGCGCGCAGTGAGGCCCGACATCAGCCTTTCTTCGGACTTCATCGTCGGCTTCCCCGGCGAGACGGAAGCCGACTTCCAGCAGACGCTCGAGTTGATCGCGGAAGTCGGTTTCGACCAGTCGTTCAGCTTCCTCTACAGCAGGCGTCCCGGGACGCCCGCCGCCTCGCTGCCGGACGAAGTGACCCACGACCTGAAGCAGAAGCGGCTGGAAATCCTGCAGGCGCAGGTCGACGGCCAGGCGCGCCGGATCAGCGAGTCCATGGTGGGGAGCCTGCAGCGCGTGCTGGTCGAGAAGCCCTCGCGCCGCGACCCAAGGCAGCTCGCGGGCCGCACGGAGAACATGCGCTGGGTGAACTTCGACGGCCCGCCGGCCCTCGTCGACCGCTTCGCGGAGGTCCGCATCACCGAGGCCATGCGGAACTCGCTGCGCGGCCGGTTGGTCGCTTGAACGCCGCCCTCGAGTCCAGCGTCGACTTCGGCGCCGAAGACAATGCGCGGCTCGCGGCGGTCTGCGGACCGCTCGACGAGAACCTGCACCTGATCGAGAACCGGCTCGGCATCGAGATCCGCCGGCGCTCCGGGCGTTTTTCGCTGCGCGGCCCGAATGCCGCGATGGGCGCATCCGTGCTGCGCCAGCTCTACGAACGCGCGCTCGGCCAGCCGGTGACGCCCGAGGACGTGCACCTCGCGCTCCAGGAAAGCGGCATGGGCGCGCGGCCGGCGGACGACGAGCACGCGGTGGAGACGCTGCGCGGCCTCATTCGCGGCCGCGGCGCGAACCAGCAGCAGTACCTGGAGGCGATCCGTTCCCACGACCTGACCTTCGGCATCGGTCCGGCCGGCACGGGCAAGACCTACCTCGCGGTTGCCTGCGCCGTCGAGGCCATGCAGCGCGAGAGCGTGCGTCGCCTCGTGCTTGTGCGGCCTGCGGTGGAGGCGGGCGAGCGGCTCGGCTTCCTGCCCGGCGACCTGTCGCAGAAAGTGGACCCGTACCTCAGGCCCATGTACGACGCGCTGTACGAGATGATCGGATTCGACCGGGTCGCGCGCCTGATCGAGCGGAACGTCATCGAGGTAGCGCCGCTCGCCTTCATGCGCGGGCGCACGCTGAACGAAGCCTTCATCATCCTCGACGAGGCGCAGAACACGACCGTCGAGCAGATCAAGATGTTCCTGACGCGCATCGGCTTCGGCTCGCGCGCGGTCGTGACAGGCGACATCACCCAGACCGACCTGCCGGCGCACCGCCAGTCGGGACTGCGGCACGCGCTCGACGTGCTGAACGGCGTGCAGGGCATCGCAGTCACGCGCTTCACGGCCAGGGACGTCGTGCGCCACCCGCTGGTGCAGCGGATCGTCGAGGCCTACGAGCGCGAATCGGGCGACGACGGAGGCGGTCCATGACGCTCGATGTCGTGCTCCGCTATCGCACGCGCAGGCCGTGGGCGCCGGGCCCGTCGTCCTTGCGTCGCTGGGCGAAACTCGCCGCGGGCGATCGCGGTGGCGAACTCGGAATCCGCGTCGTCGGCAGCCGCGAAAGCCGCCTGCTGAACGAACGCTGGCGCGGACGCACGAGGCCGACGAACGTGCTGTCGTTCCCGGCGTCCCCCGGACTCGGAGGCCGGCAGATCGGCGACCTCGTCGTCTGCGCGCCGGTCGTCGCGCGCGAGGCGCGCGAGCAGGGCAAGCCACTCGCATCGCACTGGGCGCACATGATCGTGCACGGCACGCTGCACCTACTCGGTTTCGACCACGAGCGCGCCGCCGATGCGAAGCGCATGGAAAGCCGTGAGCGCGCGCTGCTCGCGCGCATCGGCATCGCGGACCCGTACGGAGACTGACTTGGCGGCAAAGCAAAAGGGAAGGGGCTGGCTGCGCCGGCTCACGAAGGAAGGGCCGCGGGACCGCGCCGAGCTCGTCGAGATGATCCGCGCGGCCGCGCGCGGCGGCATCATCGACGCGGACGCCTTCCAGATGATCCAGGGCGTGCTCCGCGTCGCCGACCAGCACGTGCGCGACATCATGGTGCCGCGCTCGCAGATGGTCGTGCTGGAGCGCGACTCCAGCGCGCAGGAGCTGCTGCCGGCCGTGATCGAGTCCGGCCACTCGCGCTTCCCGGTGATCGGCGACGACCGCGACCAGATCGTCGGCATCCTGCTCGCGAAGGACCTGCTGCGCTACTTCTCCGAGGGCGCCATGGGAAGCTGGGATATCCGCGAGGTCCTGCGTCCCGTGGCGTTCGTGCCGGAGAGCAAGCGCCTCAACGTGCTGCTGAAGGAATTCCGCGTCAGCCGCAACCACATGGCGATCGTCGTCGACGAGTACGGCGGCGTCTCGGGCCTCGTGACCATCGAGGACGTCATCGAGGAAATCGTCGGCGAGATCGCCGACGAGTACGACATCGACGAGGACCAGACCATCCGCCGCGAGGGCGACCGCCAGTTCGTCGTGCTCGCGCTGACGCGCATCCAGGAATTCAACGACTACTTCTCGACCCGCTTCAGCGAAGAAGAGTACGACACGATCGGCGGCCTGGTGATGCACCAGTTCGGCCGCCTGCCGCGGCGCGGCGAATCGGTGACCATGGACGGCTACGAATTC
>DATBSX010000011.1:0-4082 GCA_036559565.1 Steroidobacteraceae bacterium
TAGGCGCCAGCTAGCGCCTCTGACTGCAGGTAGACCTGGATCTGGCCGCTCGAGTCCTGCAGCTTGGCGAAGGACGCCTTGCCCATCACGCGCTTGAACAGCATGCGGCCCGCGACGCGCACGCGCACCGGATTCGCGCCAAGCCATTCGTCGCTGCGCTCGGCATAGGTCGCGTGCAGGTCGGCCGCTAGCGCGTCGCGGCGGAAGTCATTCGGGTAGGCGACGCCCGCCTCGCGCAATCGCGCAAGCTTTGCGCGCCGCTCTGCGATCAGCGCATTCTCGTCGGCGGCAGGGGTGGGCTCTCGCGTCGTCATGTCGGCAGCTTACAGGCCCTGCTTCAGGCTCGCCTCCATGAACGGGTCGAGTGCGCCATCGAGCACGGCCGACGTGTTCCCGGATTCGTGGCCGGTCCGGAGATCCTTGATGCGGGACTGGTCGAGCACGTACGAGCGGATCTGGTGGCCCCAGCCGACGTCGGTCTTCTGGTCTTCCAGCACGCGCGCGGCGGCGTTGCGCTTGTTGACCTCGAGCTCGTAGAGCTTGGCCTTCAGCATCTTCATCGCGGTCGAGCGGTTCTTGTGCTGGCTGCGCTCGCCCTGGCAGGCGACGACGATGCCGGACGGCAGGTGCCGGAGGCGCACGGCCGAGTCCGTCTTGTTGACGTGCTGACCGCCCGCCCCGCTCGCGCGGTATGTGTCCATCTCGATGTCGGCCGGATTGACCTCGATGTTGATCTCGTCGTCGATGACCGGCGAGACGAACACGGACGCGAAGGACGTGTGCCGGCGATTTCCGGAATCGAAGGGCGACTTGCGGACCAGGCGGTGCACGCCGGTTTCGGTGCGCAGCCAGCCGTACGCATGATCGCCGTCCACCTCGATCGAGGCGCTCTTGATGCCCGCGATCTCGCCGGCGCTCTGGTCGGTCACGGTGACCGCGAACCCGCGCGACTCGGCCCAGCGCAGGTACATGCGCAGCAGCATCTGCGCCCAGTCCTGCGCCTCCGTGCCGCCGGCGCCTGCCTGGATGTCGAGGAACGCGCCGCGCGAGTCCATCTCGCCCGGGAACATGCGCGAGAGCTCGAGCTTGCGGACGCGTTCCTCGAGCTTCGCCGTGTCCTTGACGATTACCGAAAATCCCGATTCGTCGCCTTCCGCCTCGACCAGCGTCAGGAGTTCCGCGGCATCGGCGAGGCCGCTGCCCAGCTGGTCGAGTTCGGCGATGGTGGCTTCGAGCCGCGCGCGCTCACGGCCGAGGGACTGCGCCTTGTCCGGCGCGTTCCAGACCGCGGGGTCCGCGAGCTCGTGATTCAGCTCTTCGAGGCGCTCGCGCTTTGTGTCGTACTCAAAGGTACCCCCTCAGCGCCTTCAGGCGCTCCGTGAGGTCTTCGATCAGGCGGCGGGTTGGCGCGGCTTCCATGGCGGCGGCATCTTAGCAGAGGCTCAGGCCGGCCACTCCACGTGCTCGACGAGCAGTTCCGCGCGCGGCGTGCCGCCGAAACTCGTGGATTGCAACCGGTACGCGAGCTTCACCCGCGCGCCCGCCGAGGGCCGTCGCGCGCCGTCCTCATCGTAATACCCGAATGCGATTGCCTCGACCGGGACGGTCGCAGCCGCGGCGCGCAGCCACAGCTTGAGGTGCCGCTCCCCGACCGTGCGCGAGTCCACGACCGCGAACTCGCCCTCGAACACCGGCTCCGGAAATGCCTGGCCCCAGGGTCCGCCGGACTCGATGCTGCGCGCCGTGTCGAGCGTGATTTCATCAGCGGCAAGTTCGCCGTCGGTCTCGAGCACGTTCTGCATCTGCGCAGGCGTCAGCTGCCGTCCGACCTCGTCCGAGAACGCGTCGGCGAAGCGCGCAAGCCGGGCGCGCCGGAGCGTGAGTCCGGCGGCCATCGCGTGCCCGCCATAGCGATCGATCAGTTCCGGGTGTCGCGTCGCGATGGCCTCGAGGACATCGCGTACGTGCAGGCCCGCGACCGAGCGGGCCGATCCGCGCAACTCATCCTCGGACGCCGGCGCAAACGCAACGACCGGCCGGTGCAGCCGGTCTTTCATGCGCCCGGCCACGAGGCCGACGATACCCGGATGCCAGCCCGGATCGAATAGCGTAAGCCCCGGCGGCAGGTCGCCATCGGCGATGCGAAGATTGCGCACCGCGACCATGGCGTCCTCGCGCATGCGCGCCTCCATTTCGCGGCGCTCGCGGTTCAGCCGGTCGAGTTCTCCGGCAAGCGCGAGCGCCTCGGCCGGGTCGTCGGTCAGCAGGCACCGGATGCCGACCGCCATGTCGTCGATGCGTCCGGCCGCGTTCAGGCGCGGCGCGATCTGGTGGCCGAGCTGGCGCGCCGACAGCTCGTCCATGCGGCAGCCGGCGACTCGCGCGAGCGCCATGAAGCCGGGTGTCGCGGCATGGGCGCGGGCGCGGCGCAGGCCTTCCTGGACGAGGATGCGGTTGTTACGGTCGAGCGGCACGACGTCGGCCACCGTGCCGAGCGCCACGAGATCGAGCAGGTCGGTGACGGGTGGAAACTTGCGGCCCTGCCGCTCTTCGAGCGCGCGCGTGACCGAGGCCATGAGGTAGAAAGCGACGCCGACGCCGGCCAGCGCGCGGCTGCCGAATCCCGCCTGGGGCAGGTTCGGGTTCACGTGCGCCGCGCAATCCGGCAGCGTCGCTGCCGGCAAATGGTGGTCCGTGACCAGGACCTGGATGCCCAGCGCGTGTGCCGCCTCGATGCCGGCGAAGGCAGAGACGCCATTGTCCACAGTGATCAGGAGGTCGGTTTTTTCGCCAGCGAGCTCGGCGACGAGCGCCGGCGTCAGGCCGTAGCCGTGGCGCATGCGGTCCGGCACGCGCATGCCATGGTTCGCGTGCCCGAGGCGCGCGAGCTGGCGCAGCACGAGCGCCGTGCTCGTCGCGCCATCCGCGTCGAAGTCGCCGACGACGAGGATGCGCGAGCCGCGCTCGACGTGTGCAGCGAGCAATTCCGTCGCGGGCCCGATACCGTCCAGCGACGACACCGGGAGCAGGCCGCGCAATTCGAGCGACAACTCGTCGGCCTCGCGCAGGCCGCGCGCGGCGTACACGCGCCGCAACACCGGATTCAGGCTTTGCGGCAAGCCGCCGGGCTCGCCGGCCGGCCTGCGCCGGAGCCGGGGCGGCTGGGCTCGCGGCAGGTCACGGGATTTCATCGGCGGCCATGATAGCGGCGCCGCCCCGTCGCAATTGGCTATATTTCGCAACAGCGATGGAGTTCACACGCGAGTCGGCCAGCGAAGCCCATGCGATCCTCGCCTGCACCGAGACCGAGGTGCGGCTCAGGGACCGTACATGCCAGGGCAGCGTGATCGTGACGCGCAGCCATGTCGTGGATGGCTGGCGGCCGCCCGCGATCGATGCGCTTGCGATCGGCGATTTCGAGGCGCTGCTCGCGCTCGGGCCGGAGGTCGTGCTGCTCGGCACCGGCAGCCGCCAGCAGCTGCCCAGCCTCGAGCTCTACGCCGACTTCGCAGCGCGCGGCATTGGCCTCGAGGTCATGGACAATCGCGCGGCCTGCCGCACGTATAACGTGCTCCTCGGCGAGTTTCGCGACGTCGCCGTCGCGCTGATGCTCTAGCGCGGCGGTAGTTGCGTCAGCGGGTCGAGCGGCTCGCCGTCGAGTCGGATCTCGAAATAGAGCATCGCCTGCCGGTTCGGTCCGAGCCCCATCGTCCCGATCTGCTGTCCGGCCCGCACTTCGTCGCCCTCCTTCACCTGCAAGGACGCGTTGTGACCGTAGGCCGTGAGCCAGCCGCGCACGTGGTTGATGATCACGAGCTGGCCGTAGCCCAGGAGACCGCTGCCGGTATAGGCCACGGTTCCGTCCGCCGCCGAGAGAATCGGCTGGTTGAGCCCGCCGTCGATGCGAAGCCCGAGGCCCCCGGAAGGCTGGCGCACCGTGCCGACGACCTTGCCGACACTCACCGGCCAGTGCCAGGGCGGCGGGCGGTGCTCGGGATCAGTGGGCGATGCGCGCGTCGACTTCGCGGCCGGCGCCGAGACTGAACCCGACCTCGCCACCGCGTCGCGGGGCGGCCGATTGA
>DATBSX010000012.1:0-3544 GCA_036559565.1 Steroidobacteraceae bacterium
GCGGTGATCAAGCTACTGAGCACGGTCGCGCCGCGCCTCAAGGTCCTGCGGCTCAAGAACGAGGACTTCTCGCGCGACCCGATCGCCGTGCGGATCCTGAACAGCGACGCGCTGACGGCGAACGAGGTGCAGCCGGCCAGGACGGTCGCCGCGCTGGTCCGCGCGAACGAGCGCCTGCGCCGCGAATTTCCGCGCATCACGCTGCCGGTCCTCATCCTGCACGGCACGGCCGACAAGGCGACGATGCCTTCGGGAAGCCAGTTGTTCTTCGACACGGCGGGATCGCACGACAAAACGCTGAAGCTCTACGACGGGCACTTCCACGACCTCTTGAACGACGTCGGCAAGGAAGCCGTCATGGCCGACATCAGGGCCTGGATCGAGGCGCGGCTGGCCGCCTGATCCGTACGGCCACGCCCGTTGCCAGGCCGTCAGCGTCGGGCGTTCACTCCCACTCGATCGTCGCCGGCGGCTTCCCCGAGATGTCGTAGACGACGCGCGAGACGCCCTTCACCTCGTTGACGATCCGCCGCGCCACCTGGTCCAGCATGTCGTACGGCAGCCGCGCCCAATGCGCGGTCATGAAGTCGACCGTCTCGACGGCGCGCAGCGCAATGACCCAGTCGTAGCGACGGCCGTCGCCCATCACGGCGACGGAACGCACGGGCAGGAAGATCGCCATCGCCTGGCTGACGCTGTCGTAGAGGCCGTGCGCGCGCAGCTCCTCGATGAAGATCGCGTCGGCATGGCGCAAGAGGTCCGCGGCCTCGCGATTCACGCGCCCGAGAATCCGCACGCCGAGTCCCGGCCCCGGAAACGGATGGCGGAAAACCATCTCGCGCGGCAGCCCGAGCTCGAGGCCGATGCGTCGCACCTCGTCCTTGAACAGCTCGCGCAGCGGTTCGAGCAGCTTCAGGTGCATGCGCTCGGGCAGGCCGCCGACATTGTGGTGCGACTTGATGACGTGGGCCTTCCCGGTCTTCCCGCCGGCCGATTCGATCACGTCCGGATAGATCGTCCCCTGGGCGAGCCATTTGACGCCCTCGATTTTCGCGGATTCCTCCTCGAAGACCTCGATGAAGAGCCGGCCGATCGTCTTGCGCTTGCGCTCCGGATCTTCCTCGTCGCCGAGCGCGTCGAAAAAACGGTCCGCGGCGTCGACCCGGATCACCCGGATGCCGAGATGCTTCGCGAACGTCTCCATGACCTGGTCGCCCTCGCGCAGGCGCAGCAGGCCGTGATCCACGAACACGCAGGTGAGCTGGTCGCCGATCGCGCGATGCAGGAGGGCCGCGACGACCGAAGAGTCGACGCCGCCGGACAGGCCGAGCAGCACGCGATCCTTGCCGACTTGCTCTCGCACGCGCGCGACGGCGTCCGCGACGATGTTTCCGGCGTCCCACAACGAATCGCAACCGCAGATTCCGCGGACGAACCGCTCGAGGATCGCGGCGCCTGAACGGGTGTGGGTCACTTCCGGGTGGAACTGCACGCCGTAAAGGCGGGCAGCATCGTCCGCCATTGCCGCGAGCGGCGCATTCGGGGTCGCGGCAATCGCCGTGAATCCGGGCGGCATTGCCTCGACGCGGTCGCCATGGCTCATCCAGACATCGAGAACGCCCGGATCCGGCGCGCCTTCGTCGTCGATGCCGTCGAGCAGGCGCGATGGCGCCGTGCGCCGGACCTTGGCGTAGCCGAACTCGCGATGCGTGGACGGCGCGACGCGCCCGCCCAGTTGCGCCGCCATCGTCTGCATGCCGTAGCAGATGCCGAGGACCGGAACGCCGAGCCCGAACACGGCGTCCGGCGCCCGCGGCGGCGTCGCGTCCGTGACGGACTCCGGGCCGCCCGACAGGATGATCCCGCGGGCGCCGAATGCGCGCACGGCGCCATCGCCGCAGTCCCAGGGCAGGATCTCGCAGTAGACGCCGATCTCGCGCACGCGCCGCGCGATCAGCTGCGTGTACTGCGCGCCGAAATCGAGGATCAGGATGCGGTGGGCATGGATGTCGGCCGACGTGGCCTGCATTTGGGCCGCCATCAGCTGATCCGGTAGTTCGGGGCTTCTTTGGTGATGCTCACGTCGTGGACATGGCTCTCGCGGACGCCGGCGCCGGTGATGCGGACGAAGACGGGGCGCGTCCGCATCTGCTCGATGTCCTTGCTGCCGGTATAGCCCATCGCGGCGCGGATGCCGCCCGCCAGCTGGTGAAGGATCGCGACCAGGCTGCCCTTGTAGGGAACCCGGCCTTCCACGCCTTCGGGCACGAGCTTCTCGAGTTCCTCGACCGTGTCCTGGAAATAACGGTCGCTGGAACCGTGGCGCTGGGCCATGGCGCCCAGCGAGCCCATGCCGCGGTAGGACTTGTACGAGGCGCCCTGGTACAGCTCGACCTCGCCGGGGGATTCCTCGGTGCCGGCGAAGAGCCCGCCGATCATGACGGCGTGCGCGCCCGCGGCGATCGCCTTGGCGACGTCGCCGGAATAACGGATGCCGCCGTCGGAGATGAGCGGCACGTCGGTCTTCGCGAGCGCCTCCGCTACGGTCGCGACCGCGGTGATCTGCGGAACGCCGACGCCCGCGACCACTCGGGTCGTGCAGATGGAACCGGGCCCTATGCCGACCTTCACGCCGTCGACCCCGGCATCTACAAGCGCTTTCGCCGCCTCGGCCGTCACGATGTTGCCGGCTACGAGCTGCAGCTGCGGGTACGCCTTGCGGATGCGCTCGACGGTCGCGATCACGCCGCGCGAATGGCCATGCGAGGTGTCGACGATGACGAGGTCGACTCCCGCCTCCGCGAGCTGGGCGACGCGGTCGAGCGTATCCGCCGCCGTGCCGACCGCGGCGCCGACGCGCAGGCGCCCGTGCTCGTCCTTGCAGGCGCGCGGAAAGTCGCGCGCTTTCTGGATGTCCTTGACCGTGATCATCCCGCGCAGCCGGCCGTCGCCGTCGACCACCAGCACTTTTTCGATGCGGTGCCGATGCAGCAGCAGCAGGACTTCCTCGCGCGGCGTGTTCTCGCGCACCGTGACGAGCTTCTCGCGCGGCGTCATGACCCGGGACACCGGCAGGTCGAGCTGCTCCTCGAAGCGGATATCGCGATGCGTGACGATGCCGACGACCTCATTGCCGTCGGCGGTGACCGGCAGGCCGGAGATCCCGCGGGCGCGCGTGAGCGCGATGACCTCGCGGATCGTCGCGTCGGGCCGCACCGTGATCGGGTCCTTGATGACGCCGCTCTCGTGCTTCTTGACGCGCCCGACCTCGCGCGCCTGGTCGGCGGCCGTCATGTTCTTGTGGATGATGCCGATGCCGCCTTCCTGCGCGATCGTGATCGCGAGGCGGGCCTCGGTGACAGTGTCCATGGCGGCGGACACGAAAGGGATGTTCAGGCGGATGCCGCGGGTGAGGCGCGTCGACAGATCGACTTCGCGGGGCAGCACGTCCGAGTACGCGGGTACGAGCAGGACGTCGTCGAAGGTGAGTGCTTCCTG
Organism: Steroidobacteraceae bacterium; assembly: GCA_036559565.1. Taxonomy (GTDB): domain Bacteria; phylum Pseudomonadota; class Gammaproteobacteria; order Steroidobacterales; family Steroidobacteraceae; genus SCUD01. The sequence goes on from DATBSX010000012.1 coordinate 3,499, forward strand.
GACGATTCGCATGGCCGGCATTCCCGGGGCGGTCCGAATGAAGCGG
>DATBSX010000013.1:0-2869 GCA_036559565.1 Steroidobacteraceae bacterium
TGATCGTGAACCCGAAAGCCCACAGCGCCGCGAATGCCGTCACGAGGCAGACCGGGATCGTGACGGCCGGGATCAGCGCCGAGCGCGCATTGCCGAGGAACAGGTAGATCACGACGATCACGAGCGCGATCGCCTCGAACAAGGTCGCGAACACGCGCTCGACCGCCGCGTCGATGAAAACGGTCGAATCGAAGGCGACGAAGATCCGCGTGCCCTCGGGAAGGCTCTTCTGGACCTCCTCGGCCGTCCTGCGGGCGGCGCGCGCGACGTCGAGGCTGTTCGCCGTCGAAGTCTTGACGATGCCGATCCCGACATTCTCGACGCCGTTGCTGCGAAAGTACGCGCGCCGCTCCTCGGAGGCTCGCTCGACCCGGGCGACGTCGCCGAGCCGCACGAGATAGCCGCCCTCGCCCTTGGCGAGCGTCAGCTTGGCGAAGTCCGCAGGTTCCCGGTAGCCGCGCTGCACACGCAGCGTGAAGTCCCGGTCCGTCGACTCGATCGAGCCCGCCGGCAGCTCGACGTTTTCGCGCTCGAGCGCGCTCTCGACGTCCGCGACGGTGAGGCCGCGCGCCGCGAGCGCCGCGCTGTCGAGCCAGATGCGCATCGCATAGCGCTGCCCGCCGGCAACGCGCACGCGCGAGACGCCGTCGAGCGACGAGAGGCGGTCCACCACGTAGCGGTCCGCGTAGTCGGTGAGTTCGAGCGTGTCCATCCGCGTCGAGCTCATGTTGAGCCAGATGATCACGTCGGAATCGGACTCGGCCTTCTCGATCTGCGGGGGGTCCGCTTCCAGGGGCATGCGGTCGACCACGCGGCTGACGGCGTCGCGCACGTCGTTCGCCGCAGCCTCGATGTCGCGGTCGAGCGAGAACTCGATGCTTATGCTGCCCTCGCCGTTGCTGCTCTGCGATTCGATGGTCTCGACGCCCTCGATCCCGGACAGCGCGTCCTCGAGCACCTGCGTGATGCGCGTCTCGACGACGGCGGCGGAGGCGCCCGGGTAGCTGACCCAGACGGACACGACCGGCGGATCGATCGCAGGTAGTTCGCGCAGCGTGAGGCGCGTATAGGCGATTACGCCGATCACGACGAGCAGGAGGCTCATCACGGTCGCGAAGACCGGGCGGCGAATCGAGAGGTCGGAAAGGACCACGCTACTTCGCTGCCGCCTCGGCGGCCGCTGCCGGGGCGGAGGCGATGCGCGCGCCGTCGCGCAGCTTCACCGAGCCCTCGCTGACGATGGTTTCCCCTGCGACAAGCCCGGCGGTGATCTCCACTTCGCCGCGACGGCGCGATCCCAGCGCGACCTTGACGCGCTCGGCCGTCTGGTCCTTCGACACGCGGTACACGAAGGCGTCGGTGCCAACCTGGATGACCGCGATCTCGGGCACGACGATCGCTTGCCGCGGAGCCTGATAGAGCCGCACGGACAGCAGCATGCCCGGGCGCAGCAGGCGATCCGGGTTCGGCACCTCGGCGCGCACCGTGACGGAGCGCGTCACCGGGTCCACGCGCGAATCCACGCTCGCGACCTTGCCGGCGAAATCGCGGTCCGGGTAGGTTTCGCTGTGCGCGGCGACGTCCTGGCCGCGCGCGAGCACGGCGAGGAAGCGCTCGGGCACCGAGAAGTCGAGCTTGATGACGGAGACGTCGTCGAGCGTCGCGATCGGCGTGCCGGGCGTGACGAGCGAGCCCGGGCTCACCTGCCGCAGCCCGAGAACGCCGTCGAACGGCGCCGTGATCACGCGATCCGAGAGCTGCGCACGGACGACATCCATGCGCGCCTTGGCCGCGTCGCGATTCGAGCGCAGCGTGTCGAGCTGGCTCTCCGAGATGACCTTCGTCGGCGCGAGTTCCTGGCCGCGCGTGAGCTGGCGCTCAGCCTCCTGATAAGCCGCGCGGGTCTCCTCGAGCCCGGCGAGCTGAGCGCCGCTCGAAAGGTCCACGATCACGTCGCCGGCCCGCACCAGGTCGCCGCTGTCGAAACCGACCTTGCGGACCGTCTCGCTGACTTTGGCCGTCAGCGTGACCGATTCCTTCGCGCGCGCGGTACCGAGCGCCTCGATCGTGTCGCGCCATTCGATCGGCGCGACTTTCGAGGTGACGACGATGGTCGCGGGCGGCGCTTCGTTCGCCGACGGGTCGGCGCCGCCACAGCCGGCGAGGAGCACGGCCGGGACAAGCGCCGCCACCCAGGCACGAAAATACGGAATTCGAGGCGTATCGCTCATCGGGTTTCCCATGCTAACCGATGCCTATGACTATCGCGGGTCAGCGGCTTGCCAGCCATTGGGCGATGGTCCGCGGCAGGAGTTCCTGCGCACTCCGGCTGACATAAATGCCGATGTGCCCGCCGTCGAATGCGAACGGCGTGTAGTCCCGGCTCGCGGTCAGGTCCTTGAGCGGAGTCGAGGCCGAGGGCGGCACGAGATGGTCCTGCGCGGCAAAGATGTTGAGGATCGGGCAGCTGATCGCGCCGAGGTCCACCGCGCGCCCGCCAATTTCGAGCCCGCCGCGCACCAGGCGGTTCTCCTGGAAGAATGCGCGCATGAATTCCCGGAACGCCGTGCCGGCCTGGTCCGGGCTGTCGTGGATCCAGCGTTCCATGCGCAGGAAATTCTCGAGCGCGGCGCGATCGTCCGCAATGTCGGCAAGCCCCGCGTACTTGCGCGCCGTGAGCCGGAGCGGCATCAGGGCGATGAAAGCGGCGTTCAGCAGCTCGCCCGGCACGTTGCCGAGCGCATTCACGAGGCGATCGACGTCGAGCTTGCGCGCCCACTTGGACAGCAGGTTCTCCTCGGTGTGGAAATCGACCGGCGTCACCATCGCGACGAGGTTCCTGACTTGCGCCGGATGCAGCGCCGTGTGG
>DATBSX010000014.1:0-1553 GCA_036559565.1 Steroidobacteraceae bacterium
TGCTTCGCGATGCGAGCACCGGCGCGGTCGTCGCCGAGTCCGCGAGCGAGGGCCTCGACTTCGCGGGGGCGCTCCGCCACGCGCGCGAGGTCGGCGGGCCGGCCCTGCGTGCGCTGACTTTCCACGAACGCGCCGCCATCCTGCGCGCGCTCGGCAAGCGCCTGCTCGACTTCAAGCCGGAGTTCTACGAGCTCTCGCACCGCACCGGCGCGACGAAGGGCGACTCCTGGATCGACATCGACGGCGGCATCGGGACGATGCTGGTGTTCGCGAGCAAGGGTTCGCGCGAACTGCCGAACAGCCGCGTCTACCTCGACGGCGCGCTCGAGGGACTCTCCCGTGGCGGGACCTTCGTCGGCCAGCACATCTGCGTCCCGCTCGAGGGCGCTGCCGTGCACATCAACGCGTTCAACTTCCCGGTCTGGGGAATGCTTGAAAAACTCGCGCCGGCTTTGCTCGCCGGCGTGCCGGCGATCGTGAAGCCCGCGACCTCCACCAGCTACCTGACGGAGCTCGTCGTGCGGCGCATCGTCGAGACCGGAATCCTGCCGCCCGGTGCGCTGCAGCTCATCTGCGGCGGCGTCGGCGACCTGTTCGACCACCTCGGCTGCCAGGACGTCGTTTCCTTCACCGGGTCGGCCGCGACGGCGGCGAAGCTTCGCACGCATCCAGCGGTCGTGCGGCACAGCGTGCGTTTCGTCGCGGAGACGGACTCGCTCAATTCCTCCATTCTGGGCGCGGATGCCGGGTCCGGGACGCCCGAGTTTGCGCTCTTCATCCAGGAAGTCGCGCGCGAGATGACCGTGAAGGCCGGGCAGAAGTGCACGGCGATCCGCAAGGCGCTGGTGCCGAAGGCGATGCAGGGCGAAGTGGTTGCGGCGCTCCAGGCGAAGCTCGCCGAGACCGTCGTCGGCGACCCGCGGGTTGCGGGCGTCGGCATGGGGCCGCTCGCGAGCCTTGCCCAGCGCGACGAGGTGCTCGCTCGCGTCGCCGATCTCGAACGCGAGTCCGAACGGATCTCGGGCGATCCGGAAGCATTCGAACCGACGGGCGGCAACCGCCGTGAGGGCGCTTTCCTGCGCCCGATCCTGCTCCTGTGCCGCGATGCCGCAAAGTCGCGCGCCGTGCATTCGGTCGAGGCCTTCGGTCCCGTCACGACCGTGATCGGGTACGAGGGCACGCAGGGCGCGATCGCGCTTGCGCGCCGCGGCGAGGGCAGCCTCGCCGGATCCATCTTTACCGCCGACGAGGCCGTTGCCGCCGAACTCGTGCTCGGGCTCGCGCCTTACCACGGACGGGTCCTGGTCGTGAACCGGCATTGCGCGAAGGAGTCGACGGGTCACGGCTCGCCGCTCGCGCCCCTGGTGCACGGCGGGCCTGGCCGCGCCGGCGGCGGCGAGGAACTCGGCGGAATCCGCGGCGTGCTGCACTACATGCAGCGCACGGCCGTGCAGGGCTCTCCCGACACGATCACGGCGGTCGGCGGGCGCTGGGCGCGCGGCAGCACCGAGCGCAACCCGGGAATCCACCCGTTCCGCAAGCCGTTCCACGCC
>DATBSX010000015.1:0-3513 GCA_036559565.1 Steroidobacteraceae bacterium
AATCTGCATCCTGGCTCCTGTCTTCAGGCCCGATCGCCCGGAAATGCCATCGCGTCCGCGAGGGAGGGCAGGCGCAGCGCCGCCATGACCAGCCGGTCGAAGCCGACCGCGACGCCCGCGCAATCGGGCAGGCCATGCGCCAGCGCGGCCAGCAAGCGCTCATCGAGTGGATTGCGCACCTTTCCGTGTCCTTCGCGCACGCGAAGATCCTGCTCGAAACGGCGGCGCTGTTCCAGCGCATCGCCCAGCTCGCGAAAGCCGTTGGCGAGCTCGAGGCCGTCGACGTATAGCTCGAAGCGCTCCGCGACCTGCGTGCCGTCCGGCTCGGTCCGAAGCCGCGCGAGTGCCGCCTGCGAGGCCGGGTAGTCGTTGACGAAGACGGGCGCGTCGTGGCCGAGACCGGGGCCGGCGACGGCGCCCATCACGAGATCGAGCCAGGCGTCGCGATCCCAGCCATCGGCGTTCGCGGGCTCGATCCCACGCGCGGCGAGCGCGACGCGAATGTCGGCGGGCGAGGCATGCCGGCAATCGAGGCCGCAGGCTTCGCGGATCGCCTCTTGGTACGTGATCGAGCGCGTCGGCGGAAAGCTTCGAATCTCCGCGCAAGCGACGCGAAGCAGGCGATCGACATCGTGCTGCATCTCGCCCACGCCGTACTCGAGGCGATACCACTCGATCATCGTGAATTCGGGATTGTGCAGGCGTCCCGATTCGCCGTCGCGGAACACGGGGCAGACCTGGTAGCAGTCGCCAAAGCCCGCGGCGAGCAGACGCTTCATCGGGTATTCCGGCGAGGTCTGCAGGAAGAGGCGTGGCCCGACCGCGGGCGCCGCCGCGACCGACTCGATGGCCGGATCGCTGACGGCGGCGGCCGACAGCAGGGGCGTCTGCACTTCCTCGACTTCCTGCGCCGCGAAGTAGGCGCGAATGCGTGCCAGCATCGCGGAGCGCGCGTGCAGCACTGCAAGGCTCGCCGACGGTTGCCAGGCGGAATCGCTCATCGCGCCAGCGCCAGTCTTTCGCCGACACGCACCGCGCGTCCCGCCTCGATGCCAGTTACGAGCGCGGGCCCGGTCGGCGCGAACAGCACGACCACGGTCGATCCCATGTTGAACCAGCCGAGCTCCGCACCGCGGTCGAGCGCGACGATCGGGTCGTGCACCGGCAGGTCGTACGCCTTCTTTCGGCCGCGTGGCGCGATTCGGCCTGCCCAGGCGAGGCTCATGCTGCCGACGAAGAGCGCGCCGACAAGCACGACGGCGAGCGCTCCCGCGGCCGTGTCGAAGACGCAGGCGACGCGTTCGTTGCGGGTGAAGAGGCCGGGCACGCTCGCCGCCGTCGAGGCGTTGACGCTGAAGAGGTCGCCGGGGATGAAGCGTGCAACGCGCAGGGTTCCGGCGAGCGGCATGTGCACGCGATGGTAGTTGTGCGGGGCGAGGTAGATCGTCGCGAAATCGCCGCCCGCAAACTCGGAGGCGAGCGCCGCGTCGCCGCCGAGCAGGGCAGCCGCGGAGTAGTCGATGCCCTTGGCCTGCACCAGCGTGTCGCCGGCGATTCGTCCAGCCTGGCTCACGGTGCCGTCCGCGGGGCACAGCGCCGCGCGAGCGTCGGGATCCAGGCTGCGCGCCCCGGCGCGCAGGCGGCGCGTGAAGAAATCATTGAAGCTCGTGTAGCGGTCGGCCTGCGGCTGCGCGGCTTCCTGGAGTTCGACGGGGTAGTGCGACAGGAACGCGCGAATGAGCCCGGCGCGAACGAATCCGATCCGGCTTTCCGCGATCGCGCCGACGATTCGCGACAGGCCGTGCTGCGGCAACAGGTACTGCAGGCCGATGAAAGCCCGTTCGCCGACGCTGCGCCCGTTCAAGTCGCGTCGTCCTGCGCGCCGACGACGCGGCGGTAGTCGCGCGCGATCGCGCCCGCCTCGTGGGGCGCGCCGAAGAGCGCGACCACGCGCGCGGCCGGATCCACGAGGAAGATCGCCGCCGAATGGTCCACGGCGTAGCTGCCGTCCGCGGACGCCGGGCCGATGATCACCGCGACGCCGAGCGCGCGTGTCAAGGCGTCGATCGCCTCGCGCGTGCCCGTGGCACCGACGAACGCCGGATCGAAGTGGGCCACGTACTGGCCGAGCACGGCCGGGGTGTCGCGGCCGGGATCCACGCTCACGAACGCGACGGCGGGGCGCTTGCCCACCGGCAGGTCTTCAAGCGCCTGTCGTGCCGCTGCGAGCGTCGCGAGCGTGGTCGGGCAGATGTCCGGGCAATTCACGAATCCGAAGAAAACGAAGGTCCAGTGCCCTTGCAATTGCTCCGGCCCGAACGGATGGCCGGCCTGGTCCGCGAGCGTGAATGCGGGCAGCGGCCGCGGTTCCGTGAACAAGGTAGCCTGCTCCAGGACCGGCGCCGCCGCGCGAGCTCGCGTGAACATGTACGCGGCAGCGACGCCGGCAACCAGCCCTGCGATCACGACGCCGGCGACGAGCACGCGATTCATGGCCGCGAATTATCCCATGGCCGCGCGTCCGCCGGGCGGCGGTTAAACTGTCTGCGATGACGGGCAGGAAGAAGCCGGAACGCCCCGCTTTCACGAACGTTGCGCAATTGCTCGACTGGGCGGCCCTGCGCCTCGCGCGCGCGCGCCTGCACTACGGACATGGCACGGACAATCCGCGCGACGATGCCGCGGCGCTCGTCTTCCACGCGCTCGGCCTCGCGCACGAGTCCGCTCCCGCGAGCTACCGGCTGCCCGTGACTGCCGCGGGCGCGATGCGCGCCCAGGCGCTCGTCGAACGCCGCATCCGGGAACGCCAGCCGTCGGCTTACCTCACGGGCGTCAGCTGGTTCGCGGGCCACGAAATCCGCGTGACACCCGACGTCCTCGTGCCGCGCTCGCCGATTGCGGAGCTCTGCCTTTCGGGCTTCGCGCCGTGGATCGATCCCGCGCATGTCGGACGCTTGCTCGACATCGGCACCGGATCGGGCTGTATCGCGATCGCGGCCGCACATGCCCTGCCCGGGGCGCGCGTGGACGCGACCGACGTTTCGCCGAAAGCCCTGGCGCTCGCCCGCGCGAACGTGCGGCGGCACCGACTTGGACGCCGCGTGCGCGTCGTCCGCGCGGATGTCTATGAAGGCCTCGCACGCCGGCGCTACGATGTCGTCGTGAGCAACCCGCCCTATGTGTCCGTCGCCGAGCTGCGCCGGCTGCCGCGCGAGCACCGAGCGGAACCTGCAATCGGCCTTCGAGCGGCGCGGGAAGGCCTCGCCATCGTCGAACGGATCGTGGCCGGGGCGAAGCGGCACCTGAATCCCGGCGGCATCCTCGTCGTCGAAGTCGGCAATGCAGCCGCCCGCGTGCGCCGCCGCTTCCGCCACCTGCCGCTGACCTGGCTCGAATTCGAGCGCGGATTCGCCGAGGTTTTCCTGCTGCGCGCCGCGGACCTGCCGGGCTAGGCCATGGCAGGCAACACCATCGGCCGTTCGTTCTGCGTGACGACCTTTGGCGAGAGCCATG
>DATBSX010000016.1:0-2998 GCA_036559565.1 Steroidobacteraceae bacterium
CGCCCTCGCCGGCCTCGCCGAGGAATACTGGCCGGATTCGCGCCGCCTGCGGCCGCGCGAGGTCGTCGTCGAGTACGAGAAGACGATCCTGAACGAGCTCGACCTCATGCGCGAGGCCGGCAACGCCTCGCAGCTCAAGCGAAACTTTGCCAGCAGCCCGCTGCTCCACGTGCCGGAGGTCTATTGGGACCTCTGTCGCCAGGACGTGATGGTGATGGAGCGCATCCACGGCGTCCAGATCTCGGAGGTCGCGCGGCTGCGCGAGCTCGGTGCCGACATCCAGAAGCTCGCCGAGAACGGCGTGACGATCTTCTTCACGCAGGTGTTCCGGCACAACTTCTTCCACGCCGACATGCATCCCGGCAACATCTTCGTGGACGTCAGCGACCCGAAGAATCCGCGCTACGCGGCCGTGGATTTCGGCATCGTCGGCACGCTCGACCCGCGCGACCAGCTCTACCTCGCCGGCAACTTCCTCGCCTTCTTCGAGCGCGACTATCGCCGGGTCGCCGTGCTGCACCTCGAGAGCGGATGGGTGCCGGCCGGCACCCGGGTCGATGAGCTTGAATCCGCCGTACGCACGGTTTGCGAACCGATCTTCGACAAGCCGCTGAAGGACATCTCATTCGGCCTTGTGCTGCTTCACCTCTTCGAGATCGCGCGCCGCTATCAGATGCAGGTTCAGCCGCAGCTCATCCTGCTGCAGAAGACATTGCTCAACATCGAGGGACTCGGCCGGCAGCTCTACCCCGAGCTCGACGTCTGGAAGACTGCGCAGCCGGTCCTGCGCGACTGGATGCGCGAGCGCGCAAGCCTGCGCACGGTTGTCGGTAGCCTGCGCGAGCACTGGCCCGACATCGCGGAGGCGATCAAGGTCCTGCCCGTGATCGCGCGCCGCGTGATCCGCCGCGCCTACGACGACGAGCTCGTCGTCAAGACCGAATCGGAGACGATCGAGCGGTTGCGGGCCGAGTTGCGGCGTGATCGGCGCCGCAGCGACTCGATCTTCGCCGCCGGCATCGTGTTCCTCGGCGGCATCGTGTGGCTGGCAATGGCTACCCAGCCGGCGTGGCTCGGATGGATTCTCGCCGGCGGCGGGGCGGTGTGGCTCGTGCGGCGGATTACTCGACGCTGAAGGCGATCCGCTTCGGTCCCTTGCCCACAGGGATACGCGCGACTTCGCGTACACCCGCGATGTCGATCACCGATACGGAGTCGTCCTTCGGGTTCGTCACGTAGGCGAACTTGCCTTCGCGATCGCAAACCACCCAGTTCGGGCTCCCACCTACCGGCACCGTGCCCTTCAAGGTGAAATCAGGCAAAGAATAGATCGCCACGTAGTTGGCTACCGTCGCCACCGCGACCAGGTGGCGCCCGTCCCGGGTCATGGCGAGCCCGTGGTTGTAGGTGTAGGGCCACGCGCTCGCACCCTCGAGATTCGCAAGCCGCTGCGCAAGGCTGCCGTCGGCCGCCGGCACCCCCTTGTCGAGCGCAGGCAGCTCGACGCGCCGGACGAAGGAGCCGTCGCTCAGCCGACGTACCTCGAAACCGTGCAGTCGCGAAAGCTGGTAATAGAGAAGGCCCCGCGGCTCGTCGAGGACGATCGGGCGCACCGATTCGCCAACGTTCAGGGCCATGACCACCTTGCCCGTCGCCGTGTCGTAGACGTAAATCGCGTCGGTCACCATGTTACCGACGAAAAGGCGCTTGCCGTCCGCGGAAATCTCGGTGACGTGGTTACCGATGGTCGCGGGCCACCATTGCTCGATGCTGCCGTCTTTGGCGTTCAGTACGACCATCCATTGGCGGCTGTAGAGCGGCACGTAGATGTGCTTGCCGTCCGGCGAACGCGACACGTGGTTGGGCGAGCCGGCTAGTGCGACCGACCAAAGCCGTTCAAGCGAGCGGCCGTCGAAGGCCATGACCTTGCCGCTCTCGTTGTTCTGGTAGCCAAACGGGCTTCGCATGTCGTCCTGGGCGACTACATAGAAAACGCTGCCGTCCGGGGAGCCCATGACATCGTCGGTGTGCTCGCCAATTTCCAGGTTGCGTACGATCTTGCGGCTGTCGGTGTCGATGACCTGCACGTTCTCGGACAGCGGACTCTCGACCAGCAAGTGATTGGGCGGCGAATCCGCCGCCGACGGCAGTGCGCGGAGGATCAGCAGACAGGCGGCTGCGGTCATCTGGATGTGGAACATGGACCGGGATTGGGTCATAGATTGCTCCCCAGCCGACTGACGAGCTGCACGAGATGCTCGACGTCGCCTTCGTTGTTCTCGTAATGCAGGAAGCAGGCACGCAGTGACGTCCGGCCCCGGACGCGCGTCGTCGGCAGGTGCGCTTCGCCGCTCACGCTGATCGCCTCCGAGACCTTCTCGTTGAGCGCATCGAGCGCCGCATCGTCGAGGGCGCGGCCTCTAGGCCGGTAGCGGAAGTTCACGACCGACAGCGACGCCGGCGCCAGCAATTCGAAATCCGGCTCGGCACGGACGCGCGACTCGAGCAGGCTGGCCAGGCGGTTGCAGCGGATCACGAGCTCCGCGACACCGTCGCGACCGAGCCGAGCGATGGACGCCCAGACTTTCAGGGCGCGGTTACCGAACGTGAGCTCGAACATGTGCTCGCAAGGCCAGGGCGCCTCGCCGTCGGCCGCGGTCAGGTAGTCCGGCGTCAGCGAGAAGGCGGCGTGGTGCACCGCCGGATGCCGGGTCAGCAGCGCGCCGCAATCGACCGGCACCTGCAGCCACTTGTGCGGATTGAGCGTGACCGAATCGGCCCGCGCGAGCGCCTTGAGTTGCCCGGCATACGCCGGGTCGAGCGCCGCCCAGGCGCCGAAGGCGCCGTCGATGTGCAGCCAGATGCCGAACTCCGCGGCGATGTCGGCGATCGCATCCAGCGGGTCAATGGCGCCGGTGTTGGTCGCGCCGCTGCAGCCGACGATGGCAAATGGCAGGTTCCCCGCCTTCAGGTCGTCCTCGATCGCACGGCGGAGCGC
>DATBSX010000017.1:0-6828 GCA_036559565.1 Steroidobacteraceae bacterium
TCGAAGGTCGTGAGCGCGGGCTGGAGCGAGGGCAGCCTCAAGTGGCGGAACCTGCCGCACGACGAGCGCCAGCTCGTGCAGGCCCAGAACTACATCGAGACCAGCACCGGGCTCCTGAACCGCGACTGCAGCGTGATGCCGGTGATGCTGTTCCTGTCGGACCACCGCGCCGAAACGATCGAGCGCGTCGTGGCCGCGGTCAAGGAATACCGCACGAAGACGCCGACGGCCGACGTGACCTACCGCCTCGCGACCGGCAACGTCGGCGTGATGGCGGCGCAGAACGAGGAGGTGAAAGCCAAGGAATTCGTGATCCTCGGCTGGGTGTTTGCGGCCGTCACGATCATGTGCCTGGTTAACTTCCGCTCCATCATTGGCACGATCATGGTCATCGTCCCGCTCGCGCTGGTCTCGATCCTGGTCTATGCCGTCATGGCGTTCGTCGGCATCGGCCTCAAGGTCAATACGCTGCCGATGGTCGCGCTCGGCGCCGGCATCGGCGTCGACTACGGGATCTACCTGTTCAGCCGGATGCAGGAGCACCTGGATCGCGGCCACAACGTGCACTACGCGTATCTCGCGGCGCTCCATGTCACGGGCGCGGCGATCTTCTTCACGGGCATCACGCTCGCGCTCGGCGTCGCGACCTGGGTCTTCTCGCCGCTCAAGTTCCAGGCCGACGTCGGCCTCATGCTGACGTTCATGTTCCTGGTGAACATGCTGGGCGCGATGCTGCTCTTGCCGGCGCTGGGGGCCTGGCTCCTGCCGAAGGCGAGATCGGGCGGCTAGTCGAGACCAGGCCGGCCGCGCAGCTGCTTTTTCGACTTGTGGAGGCGTTTGCCATCGAGCCGGCGCGCCTTCGCTGCGCGGCTCGGCCGCGTCTTCCTGCGCGGCTTCGGCACATGCCGCGCGCGCGCGACGAGCTCCTCGAGCCGCCCGATCGCATCGCGCCGGTTCGCTTCCTGGCCGCGATGGCGATGCGCCTCGATCACGATCTCGTCGTTCTGCGTGAGCCGGCGGCCTGCGAGATGGCGCAGGCGCTGCTTGCCGCCTTCGTCGAGCACGGACGTCGCTGCGACATGGAAGCGCAGCACGCAGGCGCTCGAGACCTTGTTGACGTTCTGGCCGCCGGGGCCGGGACTGCGCACGTAGGAGAGCGTGTATTCGCCCTCGGGAATCATGCTCAGTCCTGACCGTCGACGGACGGCTCGATCGGCGTCGTTGCGCGCGGCGCAAGCGCGGAGGCCGACTTGCTACCTTCGAGGATGCGGATCTCACGCTGCGCCGGCGGAATGCTGATGCCATGCTCGCGGAACAAGGCCCAGATGCGCCGGTTCACGTCGGAGCGCACGTTGTTGACGCCCTCCGCGGGATCGCCGATCCAGAAGCGCAGCTCGATCTCCATGCCGTAGTCGGCGAACTCGAGCAGGCGCGTGACGGCCGGCGGGTCGCGCAGGATCCGCGGGTGATCGGCGGCTTTCTGCAGCAGCGAGAGCGCGAGCTCGACGTCATCGTGGTAGGCGATGCGAACGGGAAGCCGCAGTCGCACGCGCGGATGGCCGTAGCTCCAGTTGATGAGCGGATTCGTGATCACGTTCTGGTTCGGGACGAGCGTCGCGACGCCGTCGCGGTCGCGGATCACGACGTGGCGGCCGCGCAGCTCCTCGACCCAGCCGAACCCGGTCGTGCTGGTGCCGGTCGTGCCGGTAAAACTGATCACGTCGCCGGGCTTGACCGAACGGTCGATCAGGAGCACGAAGCCACTCACGAAATTTGCGGCGACGGCCTGCAATCCGAAGCCGAGCCCGAGGCCGATGGCGCCGGAGAAAACGGTGAGCGCCGTGAGGTCGACGCCCGAGGCCTGCAAGCCGAACAGCACGCCGAATGCGATCAGAAAAACGTAGGCGACTTTGCCAATGCCGATGCGCGTCGAGGGCGCGAGTTCCTTCACCGCGCTGATGCGCTTGTCGATCCAGCGCGCGATCCAGACGCTGACGACGACGAATATGGTCACCGTCGCAATGGCCTTCAGCACCGACCAGATCGTGATCCGCGTCGCGCCCTTGGTGAGGCCGATTGAATCGAGTTCCGAGACGATCGGGTCGAGCCAGCCGAGCACTTCGGCGGCCAGCAGCACCCAGACGATCAATGTCGCGCGCAGTTCCCAGGCCTTGATGCTGCGGCTCTTGCCGAGGGACAGGCGCAGCAGGAACATCACGAGTCGAATCAGCGCAAGGAGCGCGAGCAGCGTCCAGGCCGTCGCATACCACGGTCGCGGCCCATCGCCAGCCGCAAATTGCGCGACCATGATGATCGCCAGGCCCGCGAGGTAAGGGGCAACGACTGCGAACGCATCCGCGAGGAGGCTGCGCCCGTGTCCGCCGTTCCCCTGCGCGAGGTACCAGCGCCGGCCCCAGAGCACGCCGGCCGTCACGATGACGGCGGTGACGAAGATGACGGGGAACTGCGGATTGCCGATGAAGGCCCAGATCGAGGCGAGCACGGCAGCCGCGCGGTCCATCAGGCGTTGAGGTCCGGAATCAGCTCGCTCTCGAGCCTCAGGATCTGGTCCTTCAGCAGGAGCTTGCGCTTCTTGAGGCGCCGCAGCTGCAGCTCGTCCACATAGATGTCGAGCGACAGGCGGCAGATCACGTCGTCGAGATCGCGATGCTCGATGCGCAGCTCGCGCAGGCGCGTCATTCGTTCGAACAACTGCGTGTTGACCTTATCTTCGTCCGTCATGCCGGCAGGCCGTCGGTTTCGAAGGCGGGGAACGGCGGGTCCGACCACACCGGGCGGACCGACCCGGGCAGCTTAGCCAAACGACCGGGCGGATTCCACGGCATGGCAGGATCGTGGAAGTCGGAGCCGACCGAGCCCTCGAGCCGGCAGCGCACGGCGAGCGCGATCGCCTGCTCGCGGTCGCGCGGGCTGCCGCCACCGGTGACGACCTCGACGCCGCGGCCGCCCGCGGCCGCGAAGTCGGCGCACAGCTCGCGCCGGGCGCCGGCGGAGAGGGGATAGCGCATCGGGTGCGCGATCACGGCCTTGCCGCCTGCAGCAACGATCCAGGCGGTCGCCTCGGCAAGCTCCGCCCACTCTCCCTTCACATGGCCGGGCTTGCCGCGCCCGAGCCAGCGGTCGAATGCGGCGCGCAGGTCTTTTGCCACGCCCTCGGCGACGAGCGCGCGCGCGAAATGTGTACGCGTCGGCAGGCTCCCCTGCGCGCGGATCGCGGCGAGCGCCGCGCTCCCCGGGACGCCGGCGGCGTCAAGCTTCTCCGCGATGCGAGCCGCACGCGCGTCGCGCAAACGCTGCTGGGCTTCGAGCCCGCGCGCGAGCAGCGGGTTCCCGGGGTCGATGGCGAGGCCGAGGACATGGATGGTCCTGCCGCGCCAGTCGGCAGAAATCTCGACGCCCGCGACCAATGCGATGCCGTGTCCGGGCGCTGCGGCGGCCGCGGCTTCGATGCCCGCCACGGTGTCGTGATCCGTGAGCGCCATGAGTTTCACGCCGCAGGCCGCGACGCGCGCGACGAGCGCGGCTGGGTCGAGCGTGCCATCGGAGGCCGTCGAGTGCAGGTGCAGGTCAACCGGCGACTGCGGGGTCATACGGCGCGCGGTCCGAGGCCGACGGTGTCCACCTGGTCGCCGGTGAGGACGACGAACCCGCGCTGGCGCTGGTAGCCGTCCGCCGTGTAGTCGAAAACGTAGGTGCGGTGCCAGGCGAGTGGCGCGTGATCACCGCGCACGAGGCGCAGCCGATGGATCGCGACGGTCCCGTCCAGCATCTGGACATTCGCGCCGGCGCAAGTGTCCTGCGCGACGCGGTTGGCCCTCTCGCGCGCCGCGAGGCTCGAGTGCCAGAACGCCACGATCAAGGCGAGCGCGGCGACCGAGAGCAGGAGCCCCCAGGTCATCGGACGAGCGCGAGCCAGTCCACATCGGCATCGGCATAGGCCATGAAGCTCGGGTTGAGCGTGTCCTCGCGGTTGTAGGCGAGCGGCTCGCCATCGAGCGTCAGCACGTGGCCGCCGGCCTGCTCGAGCACGCACTGGCCGGCCGCGGTGTCCCACTCGCTCGTCGGGCCCATGCGCGGGTAGACGTCGGCCTCGCCCTCGGCGACGAGGCAGAGCTTCAGCGAGCTGCCGACCTCGACGAGTTCGTGCGGCCCGACGCGCGCCAGGAAGCCGTCGAGCGAGCTGCCGCGGTGCGAGCGGCTGCCGACGACCCGGACGGCGCCGGCGCCGCGTTTCGCGACGCGGATTGGGCGGCCCGAAGCCTCGGCGTCCGAGCGGAAGGCGCCGACGCCCTCGCAGGCGTAGTAGTCGCGCCCGTGCACCGGGGCGTGCACGACGCCGAGCACGGGCCGGTGGTTGTCGACCAGCGCAATGTTCACGGTGAAGTCGCCGTTTCGCTGCACGAACTCCTTTGTGCCGTCGAGCGGATCGACGATCCAGAGCCGGCTCCAGTGCTTGCGCGTGGAGTAGGGCAGCTGCACGGATTCCTCGGAGAGCACTGGGATCTCGGGTGCGATGCGGCGCAGGCCCGCAAGGATCAGCTTCTCGGAGCGCAGGTCCGCCTCGGTCAGCGGCGAGCGGTCTTCCTTCTCCTGGACGCTGAACGACGACGCGTAGACTTCGAGGATCGCGCGGCCGGCGTCGCGCGCGAGCGCCGTCACTTCGAGCAGGAGATGGTTCGTGTCGCTGGTCATTTCGGCTCCGGAAAGTGGCGCGTTATATCATAGGCGCGTGCAGGGAAGCGCCCATCTCCCGGACTGGTCCGCCATCGACACCGTCCTCCTCGACATGGACGGGACCTTGCTCGACCTCGGCTATGACAAGCACTTCTGGGGTGAGTACCTGCCGCGCCGCGTTGCGGACAGCCGCGGCATCCCGGTCGAGGAGGCGCAGCGCCTGATGCTGCCGATCTTCGAGTCGACGGCCGGCACGCTCGACTGGTACTGCGTCAATTACTGGAGCCGCGCGCTTTCGCTCGACATCGTCGCATTGAACCGCGCGACGCGCCACGAGGTCGACTGGCTCCCCGAGGCGCGCGTTTTCCTCGCGCGCCTGAAAGCCGCGGGCCGGCGCGTCGTGCTGGTTACCAACGCGCATCCCGACATCCTCGCGATCAAGGACGCCCACCTCGGCATCTGCCGCCGATTCGACGCCGTGTACACGTCCCACGACTTCGGCGAGGCGAAGGAGAGCGCGGCGTTCTGGCCGAAGCTCGCCGCGCGCGAGCCGTTCGATCGCGCGCGAACGATGTTCGTCGACGACAACGCGGACGTGCTCGGCGCAGCCCGGGACTACGGCATCGGCTGGGTCTATGCCGTGCGCCGGCCAGTGAATCGCTTGCCCGCACGCGCAGCGAACGGATTCCCAGGCGTGGAATCGGTGCTGGAACTGGCCGCGGGCCTCACGCCGCCGGCGAAGGGACCCTAGCGCGCGGGGCGCCGCCGGCCCCGGCCTTGTCCCGGCTGGCCCTGCCGCGCGGGTGGGCGGTGAATCTGGCTCGGCGGCGGGCCATCGTCTTCCTCGTCGCCATACGAGCGCGGCGCGTGATGCGCCGATTTCAGGTAGGGCAGGTCCGCAGGATCGAAACTTCCGACCGGGATCCGCTGGCCGATGAAGGCCTCGATCTCCGGCAGCGACTCGACGTACTGCTCGCAGCCGAAACTGACCGCATCGCCCGCGGCGCCCGCGCGCGCGGTGCGGCCGATGCGATGGACATAATCCTCGGGATCCTGGGGCAGGTCGTAATTGACGACGTGGCTGACGTCGGCGATATGCAGCCCGCGCGCGGCGACATCGGTCGCGACGAGCGCCGCCAGCTTGCCGTCGTGGAACTCGCGCAGCATCCGCATGCGCTTTCGCTGCGGCACGTCGCCGGACATGGCCGCGGCCGCGACGCCATTCGCCCGCAACAGGCGCTCGAGGCGCTCGGCCAGGCGCTTGGTGTTGACGAAGACCATCGTGCGCGTCGCCGCGCCCTTGCGCATCAGGTGCACGAGCAGCGAGGCTTTTTCCTCCATCGCCGGGTAGTAGATCACCTGCCGCACGAGCTCCGCGGTGATGCGCTCGGGCTCGATGCGGATCAGCTCCGGGTCGTTCATGTGCTCGTAGGCGAGCTCGAGCACGCGATGCGAGAGCGTCGCCGAAAACAGCATGTTCAGGCGGAATTCCGGGTCCGGGAGGCGGCGCAGCAGGAACCGGATGTCCTTGATGAAGCCGAGGTCGAACATGCGGTCGGCCTCGTCGAGCACCAGCACCTGCACGTGACGCAGGTCGAAGACGTGCTGGCGGAAGAAATCGATGATCCGGCCCGGCGTTCCGATCAGGACATCGACCCCCGCGTCGAGTGTGCGCCGCTGCTTGTCGTAATCCACGCCGCCGAAGGCAAGCCCGAGCGTGAGTCCCGTGTACTGTACGAGGATCTCGGCGTCGTGGTGGATCTGGATCGCGAGCTCGCGCGTCGGCGCGAGGATGAGCGCGCGCGGGGACGTGCTGGGCTTTCCCGCAGATGCGGGGTACCGCAGCAAATGCGCGAAGAGGGCGACCAGGAATGCGGCCGTCTTGCCCGTGCCGGTCTGTGCCTGCCCTGCGACATCGAGCCCCGCAAGCGCCTTGGGAAGCGCCGCGGCCTGGATCGGCGTGCATCGTTCGAAGCCCGCGTCGGCGACTCCACGGGCGACGGATTCAGGCAAATGCAGGGCTGTGAAGGAAAGGTCCGAGAATTGCTGTTGTGTCACCGGTTTACCACTTTGACGCTCATCACTTGAAAATTGCCCTCCGACGCGCTACAAAAGGACCTTAGCGGTGCGGAT
>DATBSX010000018.1:0-4138 GCA_036559565.1 Steroidobacteraceae bacterium
AGGTACCAGGCGCGCAGGCGCTCCATCATGTAGTCGTAGATGTCCTCGGCCAGGTTGTCGGCCGGGGGCTTGCCGCCGAGACGGGCGAGGTCGGAGGCGACCGAATCGATGGCGCTGCGGATGAGCTCGCGCAGGTCGAGCGCAATGCCGGGCTCGATGAGGATGCGCAGCACCCCGAGCGCCGCGCGGCGAAGGCCGTATGGATCCTTGGTCCCGGTCGGCTTCTGGCCGATGGCGAAGATGCCGACCAGGGTGTCGAGCTTGTCGGCCATGGCAAGCGCGAGCCCCGCGCCTGTCGCGGGCAGGGCATCGCCGGCGAAGCGGGGCATGTACTGCTCCGCGATGGCGGCTGCGACCTCCGCCGATTCACCGTCGTGCCGGGCGTAGTAGCGGCCCATGACGCCCTGCAATTCCGGGAATTCCCCGACCATGGCCGTCAGCAGGTCGCACTTGGAAATTTCCGCCGCGCGCTGTGCGGTCGCAGGGTCATGGCCCGCGACCCGCGCGATCTGGCCGGCGAGGGCCGTGATGCGGGCGGTCTTGTCAGCGTAACTGCCGAGCTGGGCCTGGAATGTGACGGCGGCGAGCGCCTGGCGTCGCGATTGCAGCGTCGCCTTGCGGTCAGCGGCGAAAAAGAAGGCGGCGTCGGCGAGGCGCGGACGCACGACGCGCTCATTGCCGGCGCGCACCTGCGGCGGATCCCGGCTTTCGAGGTTCGCGACCGCGATGAAGCGCGGCATCAGCTTGCCGTCCTTCGCCCGCACCGGGAAATAGCGCTGGTGGTCCTGCATCGTCGCGATCAGCACCTCGGGGGGCAGCTCGAGGAACCGCGGCTCGAAAGCGCCCACGAGCGGCACCGGCCATTCCGTCAGTGCGGTGACCTCGTCGAGCACGGCCGGGTCGATCACGGCTTCCCCGCCTTCGGCCTCGGCCGCGGCCACGGCGCCCGCGCGGATGCGCGCGCGCCGCGCCTCGAAATCGGCGCGCACATGGCCTTTCTCGAGGGCCGCGACGTAGCCGCCGGGCGAGCGCAGCGCAATGGGCTTGCGCGCATGGAAGCGATGGCCGCGCGTCATGCGCCCGGCCGGGATCCCCAGGATCTCGCCGGGCACGACCTGGTCGCCGTGCAGCATCACGATCCAGTGCACCGGGCGGACAAACTGGGCGGTCCCCGCCCCCCAGCGCATGCGGCGAGCGATCGGGAGCTGATCGAGCGCGGCCTGCACGATGCCGGGCAGGAGCTTCGCAGCCTGTTCGCCCGGGCGAGTCGTCCGGCAGAACAGGAACTCGCCCTTGTTGTCATTGAAGCGCGTGAGTTCATCGACCTTCACGCCGCAGGAATCGGCGAAAGCGGTCGCGGCGCGCGTCGGCTTGCCGGCGGCGTCGAATGCGGCAGAAACCGGCGGTCCGCGCCGCTCGATTTGCTGCTCCGGCTGGCGGCCCTGCAGCTTCGCAACCTGCACCGCGAGGCGTCGCGGCGTGAAATACGCATGCGCCGCGCCGTGCGAGAGGCCGGCGGCGTCGAGCCCGGCAACGACCCCATCGCGGAAGGCTTCCCCGAGGGCGACGAGGCTCTTGGGCGGCATTTCCTCGGCGCCGATCTCGACCAGGAAGTCGTGGTGGGTCATGGGCGCTTCTTCATGCGCACAGTGGCATCGGAACCGGTGTCGGAGGGGACAGTCCCCCCTCGCAGCAATGGAAAGCCCTTCGCCTCCCGGCTGGCGAAGTAGGCGCTCGCGACGGCCCGGGCGAGCGCGCGGACGCGCAGGATGTAGCGCTGGCGCTCGGTGACGGAAATCGCCTTGCGTGCGTCGAGCAGGTTGAAGACGTGCGAGGCCTTCAACGTCTGCTCGTACGCGGGCAGCGGCAGAGCCGCCTCGAGCAGCGCCTTGCAGTTCTTCTCGCGCTGGTCGAACTCCACGAAGAGCGATGCGATGTCCGCGTGCTCGAAGTTGAACGCAGACTGCTCGACTTCGTTCTGGTGATAGACGTCGCCGTAGGTCACGCGACCTGCTGCGCCGTCCGTCCAGACGAGGTCGTACACGCTCTCGACGCCCTGCAAGTACATCGCGAGCCGCTCGAGGCCGTAGGTGATCTCGCCCGTCACCGGCCGGCAGTCGAGTCCGCCCGCCTGCTGGAAGTACGTGAACTGCGTGACTTCCATGCCGTTCAGCCAGATTTCCCAGCCGAGTCCCCAGGCGCCGAGCGTCGGCGATTCCCAGTTGTCCTCGACGAGGCGGACGTCATGCACGAGCGGATCGACGCCGAGCGCGACGAGCGAGCCGAGGTAGCGCTCGATGATGTCGTCCGGCGAGGGCTTCATCACGACCTGGAACTGGTAGTAGTGCTGGAGCCTGAACGGGTTGTCGCCATATCGGCCGTCCGTAGGCCTCCGGCTCGGCTGCACGTATGCGGCGTTCCAGGGCTCGGGCCCAAGCGCGCGCAGGAACGTGGCCGTGTGAAAGGTGCCCGCGCCCACTTCCATGTCGTAGGGCTGCAGCAGCACGCAACCCTGCTCCGCCCAGTAGCGCTGCAACGCCAGGATCAGGTCCTGGAATGTCTGCGGCAGGGATTTTTCGGCGGATTTGGCCATGGATCGCGAGGCGGCAAAAGACCGCCAAGTATAGCGGTCGAGCGTCCGGCTACTCGGAGGCGTGGAGGCGATCGAGATGCGCGAGTGCAACGTCCGCAGTGAGCGGCGTCATGTGATAGGGACCGCCGCAGGTCTTGCCGGCGCTTTCTGCCGCGGACGCGACGGCGTCGCCGGCCACCGCCCCTGCCCCCACTTCCACCGGTGTCGGCGTGGCCCCGCCGACCACGGAACCGCCGACGAGGACGCCGATCGCGCCCGCCGCGATGTTGGCGGGACGCGGCGCGGTGTCGAAGTACTTCGTTTCGCCGGCCGCGACGCGAAGCGCCAGCTTGCAGGTCCCGTAAAAGCGGTTTTTCGCGGAGACTTCAAGGGTCAGTTCGCCGGCAGGTACGTCCGCCAGCAGGAAGCCCCCGTAAGCGAGCTTGCCGATCACGCGACCGTCGATGCGAACGACGATGCGGCTCAGGCTTGCATCGTCATAACGCTGGTCCGGACGCAGCAGGACGACATGCGCTCGATCCTCGGTTGGAGCCCCGGCCTGCGCGAGTGCTTCGGGCCAGCTCGCGCCTTTGGCGGAAACACAGCTTCCCATCGCGCCGGCGGCGAAGCCGGCAGCAGCGAGGCTGCCCAAGACCGTGATTTTTCGCATGGCCGGGTCCGGCCCGATCCTACGCCTGCCGGGGGCGACCCACCATGCGCAGCAGGGTCCCCTGCTCTGACTCGGTGAGATCGCGCCAGCGGCCGCTCTCGAGCGTGCCGAGGCGGATGTGCATGATGCGAATGCGCACGAGCCGTTTCACGCGCCAGCCGAGCGCAGAACACATGCGGCGGATCTGCCGGTTGAGCCCCTGCGTCAGCACCATTCGGAATTCGTCGCGGCCCGTGCGCGTGACCGTGCAGGGCTTCGTCTTCTCGCCGCCGATGCGCACGCCCTTCGCCATCATTGAAAGGAAGTTGTCGGTGACGGGCGGCTCGACGGTCACGAGGTATTCCTTCTCGTGGCCGTTCTCGACGCGCAGGATCTCGTTGACGATGTCGCCGTCGTTCGTGAGCAGGATGAGCCCCTCGGAATCCTTGTCGAGCCGGCCCACCGGAAAGATCCGCTCCGCGTGCGCGACGAAGTCGACGATGTTCCCGTCGACGTCGCGCTCGGTCGTCGAGGTGATGCCGCGCGGCTTGTTGAGCGCGAGGTAGATGGCGCGCTTGCGCGCGGGGAGCGGCTTGCCGTCGACGAGCACCGCATCGCCCGCCTTCACCTGGGTTCCGAGCTCGCCCTTGGCGCCGTTCACCGTCACGCGCCCGGACGCGATCCAGGCGTCCGCCTCGCGCCGCGAACAGATCCCGCTCTCGCTCATGTGCTTGTTGAGCCGCATCCGGCGGAGAGTGTGCCGAGAGCGCTCGCGAAAGTCGTCGCACCGTGTGGGAGCGTCGGCTAAACTGCGCGCACCGTGACGGTGCACACGGCCGGAAGTGGGCCACTGAGACCGTCATAACTATGTGATTTATAAGATCCATCGGGATCTCGATGCTTGGCACGAACCTTGC
>DATBSX010000019.1:0-11818 GCA_036559565.1 Steroidobacteraceae bacterium
GTGCCTTCCAAGACGGCGCTGATCCACGCCGGTGACTTGCCGGATGTCCTTTATTACATCATCCGCGGCTCGGTCGAAGTCATGATCGAGGACGAGGACGGCAACGAGATGGTCCTCGCTTACCTGAACAAGGGCCAGTTCTTCGGCGAGATGGGACTCTTCTCGGACAGCCAGCAGCGCAGCGCCTGGGTCCGGACCCGCACGCAATGCGAGCTTGCCGAAATGACCTATCCACGCTTCCGCCAGGTGGCGTCGGAGAGCCCGGGCCTCGTGTTCGAGCTCGCGACCCAGCTCGCGACCCGCCTCGACCGCACCAACCGCAAGCTCGGCGACCTCGCTTTCGTCGACGTCACCGGCCGCATCGCGCACGCGATCATGGACCTGTGCGGCGAGCCGGATGCGATGACCCATCCGCAGGGCATGCAGATCAAGGTCAGCCGGCAGGAGCTCTCGCGCCTCGTCGGCTGCTCGCGCGAGATGGCCGGCCGCGTGCTGAAGGTGCTCGAGGAACAGGGCCTGCTGACCGCGCGCGGCAAGACGATCGTGGTGTTCGGCGCACGGCCGAAGGTCAAGGCGCGCGCGGCTCCCGAGTTCGCGAAAGCCGCGGTTTCAGCGGCGAAGTAAGGCAGTGAAGGGGACAGTCCCCTTCAGCAGCCGCCGACATCGCCGACGCTCTACTTTCCGCTGAAGGGGACTGTCCCCTTCACTGCCCCGCAATCGCCCCGCGCATCGCGCGGATCGTCGCCGCGTAGTCCTTCGCCCCGAAAATCGCGCTGCCTGCAACGAAGGTATCGGCGCCGCTCCTGGCGATCCGGCCGATGTTGTCCTGCTTGACGCCCCCGTCGATCTCGAGGCGAATCTCACGGCCGCTTGCATCGATGCGCCTGCGTGCTTCCTTCAGCTTCTCGAGCACGGGCTCGATGAACTGCTGGCCGCCGAAGCCCGGGTTCACGGACATCAGGAGCACGAGGTCCACCGATCCCAGCGTGTGGTCTAGCCAGGACAGCGGGGTCGCCGGGTTCAGCACGATGCCGGGCCGGCAGCCCGCGTCGCGGATGACCTGGATCGTGCGGTCCACGTGCCGGCTCGCCTCCGGGTGAAAGCTGATCCAGTTCGCGCCCGCCTCGGCGAACTCCGGCACCAGCCGGTCCACGGGGTCCACCATCAGGTGCACGTCGATCGGCGCCGTGATGCCGTGCTTGCGCAGCGCCTTGCACACGAGCGGCCCGATCGTGAGGTTCGGGACGTAGTGATTGTCCATCACGTCGAAATGGATCCAGTCGGCGCCCGCGGCGAGCACGGCTTCGACTTCGGCGCCGAGGCGAGCAAAGTCCGCGGACAGGATGGATGGTGCGATGACCGGTGCCGGCATGGAACTCCCCTCGCGCCTACTCTAGCGCAAGCCGCGCGCCTCGCGAACGCGCTCCCAGGCCGCCTGGATGGCTTGCGTCTTCTGCTTCGCGACTTCCTGCATGGATTCCGGCAGCCCGCGCGCTACCAGCTTGTCCGGATGGTTCTCGCTCATGAGCTTGCGGTAGGCGCGCTTGACCTCGGCGTCGGTCGCACTGGCGGCTACGCCGAGGATCTCGTAGGCCTCCGCGAGCGAGGACTTGCCGCCCGGGGCGCGGCCCGGCCCGCCGCCACCGGCTTTCCCGTAGGCGTTTGCGTGTGCCTGGAATCGCAGGAGCGCTTCGAGGTGGGCGAATTCCAGCGCTCCGATGCCAAGCGTTGCGGCGACGCGGGACAGCGTCGCGCGCGTCGCGCCCTCGAGGCCGTCGCCCATGAGCGCCGCGCGCATCTGGATCTCGAGGAACATGCGCAGCACTTCCTCGCGGCCGCGGCAGGCATTCGCGAGCTCGGAGAGCAGGGCCCCGGCGTCGAAATCGGCCTGCTTGCCCTGCGAGTAGAACTCCATGGCGGCGCGTGTGTCGGCCTCGCCCAGGTTGAATTGCCGGAAGATCCGCCGCGCGGCGGCGATGTCCTGCTCGGACACGCGACCATCCGACTTCGCGACGTGGCCCATGATCGTGAACGCGGCGCGGAAGAAGGTCGCGCGCACGGCCGCCATGTCCGGGCGCGGGCCAGCACGCCGGCCTGCGGCATACTGGTCGTACAGGTGGCCGAGAATCATCCCGAGCAGCACGCCCATGGGCCGCCTCGTGATGATGAAGCCGAGCAGTGCGCCGAGCAGCTTGCCGGTCCATTCCATCGCAACAGGTCCTCGCTTCTTGACCGCGCCGAGCGCGCCATGTTAGCAAGAGCGCCCACCGCATGAATCCAGACGCACTGTTCGAATCGAAGCTCCGCTCCCTCCCGCTGCTGCATCGCGGAAAGGTGCGCGACAACTATGCGATCGGCGACGACCGCATGCTGATCGTCGCGAGCGATCGCCTGTCCGCGTTCGACGTCGTCCTGCCCGACCCGATCCCGGGCAAGGGCCGCGTGCTCACGGCGATCTCGAATTTCTGGTTCGAACGGACGCGCCACCTCGTCACGAATCACCTGACGGGCGAGCCGCTGTCGCGCTACGTCAAGCCGCCGGATGAGCTGGCGCCGCTCGAGGGCCGCGCGGTGATCGTGCGACGCCTGAAGCCACTGCCGGTCGAGGCAGTCGTCCGCGGCTACCTGATCGGTTCCGGCTGGAAGGACTACCAGAACGGCGGCACCGTCTGCGGCATCGCGCTGCCGCCCGGCCTCGAGCAGGCGGCGCAGCTGCCGGTGCCGATCTTCACGCCCGCGACCAAGGCGGCCGCCGGCCAGCACGACGAGAACGTGCCGTTCGAGGTCATCGAGCAAGCGATCGGCTCCGCGACCGCGGCACGCGTGCGGGAACTCGCTTTCGCGCTCTACGGCTTCGCCGCCGACTACGCGCGCGCGCGCGGCATTCTCATCGCGGACACGAAGTTCGAGTTCGGCCTCGACGACCGCGGCGAAGTCGTGCTGATGGACGAGGCGCTGACGCCCGACTCGTCGCGTTTCTGGCCGGCGGACAGTTACCGCGCCGGCACGAGCCCGCCCTCCTTCGACAAGCAGTACGTGCGCGACTACCTGGAGACACTCGACTGGGACAAGCGCCCGCCCGGGCCGCGGCTGCCGCCAGCCGTGATCGCGGGTACCGTCGAGAAGTATCGCGAGGCCGAGCGGCGCCTGACGGGCAAATGAAGGGGAAATGAAGGGGACAGTCCCCTTCAGCGTGATACAGGGCGTCAGCAAAGTCAGCGTCTGCTGAAGGGGACTGTCCCCTTCATTGTCCCCTTCATTTCTGTCCCCTTCATTTGTTCGCCCAGCGCGCGATGTGCGCGTGGATCTCGGCGAGTCCGTCGGTGAGCGCCGCCGGACCGGGCTGCAGGATGATTGAGGACTTGATCTCGTGCAGCTCGCCGTCGCGCACCGCGGGGATCGCGTTCCAGCCGGCACGCGCGGCGACCGTTGCGGCACGGAATTTCTTGCCGCACCAGGATCCGAAGATGAGGTCGGGCGCGCGGCGCACGACCTCGGCGGGGTCCGCGATGATGCGATCGCGGCCGAGCGACATCGCCGCAAGGTCGGCAAAGCAATTGTCGCCGCCCGCCGCGTCGATCACCTCGCCCACCCAGCGGATGCCGGCGATCAGCGGCCCGTCCCATTCCTCGAAATAGACGCGCGGACGGTGCGGCAGTCGCGCGGCTTTCGCGCGCGTTGCTTCGACACCGGATTCGAGGCGGTCGGCCAGCGCGGCGGCCCTCGCCTCGCAGCCGATCATGCCGCCGAGCATCCGGATCATGCGCAGGATCCCGGCGATGCTGCGATGGTTGAAGAGATGCACTTCCAGCCCTGCGCGCGCGAGCTGCGCGGCAATATCCGCCTGCAGGTCCGAGAAGCCGAGCACGAGGTCGGGTTCGAGTGCCTGGATGCGGTCGATCTTCGCGCTCGTGAAGGCGGACACTCGCGGCTTCTCGCGCCGCGCACGCGGCGGGCGCACGGTGAACCCCGAGATGCCGACGATGCGACGATCCTCCCCGAGAAGGTAGAGTGTCTCTGTCGTCTCTTCCGTCAGGCAGACGATGCGCTCTGGATAGCTGCCAGACATCGCCGCACTGTAGCAGGGCCGCAATTGCGGGCGCCCGGGGCCTGTGCCACGCTGCCGCGATGATCCCGTTTTCGCAGCTCCGGGAACGCACCGAGCAGCTCTTGTTCGACCGCCACGACCTGACGGTCAAGCCCGCGAACTGGCTGCTTGATACCCTGCGCTTCCCGTTCGCGCTCATTCGCGACCTGGTGACGGGCGAGCTCAACCTGCGGGCGATGGGGCTCGTCTACACGACGCTGCTTTCGCTCGTCCCGCTCGCGGCCTTCGCTTTCGCCGTGCTGAAAGGCCTTGGCGTGCACCGCGACCTCGAGCCGCTGGTCTTCGAATTCCTGCGTCCGATCGGCGAGCGCGCCGGTGAGCTGACGACGCAATTCATGCACTTCGTGGACAATGTGCGCGGCGACTTGCTGGGCTCGGTCGGCCTCGCCATCCTCCTTTACACGGTCGTCTCCACGATCCAGAAGCTCGAGGAAGCGTTCAACTTTGCCTGGCACGTGGAGCGGCCGCGCTCCGTCATGCGCCGCGTCAGCGAATACCTGAGCCTCATGGTCATCGGACCCGTGTTCCTCGTCGTCGTATTCAGCCTCTTCAGCGCGGTCGCGAGCCATACGTCCATGCAGTGGCTCGCGATGCACGAGCCTTTCGGCACGATTGTGCGCGCAGTTGGCCTCATCGGGCCGTTCCTGTTCGTCACCGGCGTGTTCACTTTCTTGTATGCCTTCATTCCGAACACACGCGTGCGCTTCCGGGCGGCGCTGATCGGCGGCGTCGTCGCGGGCCTCCTGTGGGCCGCGAGCGGCGCGCTGTTCACGCGGATCGTCGCCGCCTCGACCCAGATGGTCGCGATCTACGCGGGCTTCGCGATCTTCCTCGCGACGTTGATCTGGATCTACGTGAGCTGGCTCATCCTGCTGATCGGCGCGCAGCTTTCGTTCTATGTGCAGAACCCGCGTTACCTGCGCGTCGGCCAGGGACATGTGCGGCTCACGAGCGCGCTGCGCGAGCGCCTTGCCTTTACCGTGATGCTGCTGGTCGCTCGCAAGTTCGTCGCCGGCGAACCACCCTGGGATCAGCGCGCGCTGGCGGAGGATCTTCAGATCCCGGGCTCCGCGCTTGCGACCGTGATCCGCTCGCTCGAACGCGCCGGGCTCCTGACGCTCACCGAGGACGAGGAGCTCATCCCCGCGCGCGACCTCGAGAGCATCCAGCTCTGCGACGTCCTGCACGCGGTGCGCGACGAGCGGCAATACGAGACCTGGCTCCTGTGGCGGGCGCGCACGGAGCCGGTCGCCGACGAAGTCGCGAATTCCGTGGAGGCCGGGATGCGGGAGCGCATCACCGGGATTACGCTGCGCGAGCTCGCCTCGCAGCCCGCCCTCCCGTGAGACGCGAGACTTCGCGCGCAATGGCCAGCCGGGGACCCTCGCTCGCTCAGCCGGAACTTATTCGCTCGCTCGGGGACCCGTCCGGCCATTGCCCGCGTGAGCGCCGCGTTTCGGCGCGCGCGCGAGCCGTTACGGGACCCCGTAGCGAGCGAATGTCCGTTCTTCTGAGCGAGCGAAGGGGGTCCGTCGGCGAAGTGCGCGCGCCGGCCGCGACGGTCAGTCGCCGGCGATCGTCATCTCTTCGAGCAGGAGCGTCCCGCAGTGGATCGCGCCGCGGCGGTCCACGTCGTCGCCCTGGGCGACGATGCCGCGCAGCATCACGCGCAGGTTGCCCGCCACCGTGATCTCGTGCACCGGCCTCGCGACTTCGCCGTTCTCCACCCAGAATCCCGATGCGCCACGCGAGTAGTCGCCGGTCACCGGGTTCACGCCCTGCCCCATCATCTCGGTCACGAGCAGGCCCGTGCCGAGCTTTCGCAGCAGCGTCTTCGGGTCGAGCATGTGGCCCTGGACGACGAGGTTGTGCACGCCGCCGGCATTGCCCGTCGTGACGAGCCCGAGCTTGCGCGCCGAGTACGAGTCGAGCAGGTACCCGTCGAGCACGCCGTTCACGACCAGCTCGCGGTTCCGCGTCGCGACGCCCTCGCCGTCGAACGGCGCCGACCCGAGCGCACCCGGCAAGTGCGGTCGCTCGATCAGGCTGATCGCTTCCGGAAACACCTGCTCGCCCCTGGCATCGAGCAGGAAGCTGCTCTTTCGATATTGCGCGGCGCCGACGATCGCACCGACGAAATGGCCGATGAGCCCGCGTGCGAGCTCCGGCGCGAACAGGACGGGTGCCTTGCGCGTCGACAGCTTGCCGGCGCCCAGGCGCTTGACGGCCTTCTCGGCGGCCAGCCGGCCGACCGATTCGACGTCCTCGAGCGCGCGCCAGTCGCGCGCCGCCGTGTACCAGTAGTCGCGCTGCATGTCGCCGTCTTCCTGGCCGACGACGACGCAGCTCACGCTGTGCGAGGTCGAGGGATAGCCGCCGATGAAGCCGTGGCTGTTGCCGAAAACGCTGAGCCGCCGATGGGTCGAGACGGAGGCGCCTTCGGAATTGCGGATGCGCTCGTCGAATGCGAGGCCCGCAGCCTCGCAGCGCTTGGCGAGCTCGACGGCCGCAGGCGCCTCGAGCTCCCAGGGGTGGCTCAAGTCGAGGTCCGGCAGCCGGCTCGCCATCAGCGTCGCATCCGGCAGCCCCGCGTAGGCGTCGTCGGCCGTGAAGCTCGCGATCGAGAGCGCTTTCGCGATCGTCTCCTCGACCGCCGCATCCGAAAGGTTCGCGGTGCTTGCCGAGCCCTTGCGCTGGCCGGCATAGACCGTCACGCCGAGGCTGCGGTCGCGCTGGTACTCGAGCGTCTCGACTTCGCCGAGGCGCACGGTCACCGAGAGGCCCGTGGAAACGCCGACGCCTGCTTCTGCAGCCGTCGCGCCGCCGGCGCGCGCGAGGGCGAGCGCCCGCTCGACGACGGCCTCGAGTGTCTTTTGGTCGGGTTGGGTGGCGGCCATGGGTCCGGCGGATTGTACCGGCGGCCGGGCAGCCTGTAATGGCGCGCGTGCTAGCATTTCCCCATGCGCCGCCGTGAGCTGCCCGGTGGCCTCCCGCCGCCTACAAAAGGTGAATTGAAGCGCCAGGCCCTGGCCGTGCAGGAACTGGCCGACCGGCTGATTGACGCGCCCGAGAGCGTCGGCGCCGGCCTCGACCTGCCCGAGAAACTTGCCGACGCCATCGCCCTCGCGCGCCGGATCACGAGCCATGGCGCACTCCTGCGCCAACGGCAGTTCGTCGCCAAGCTGATGCGCGGCATCGACCCGGAACCGATTCGCGCCGCGCTCGAGGCCGTGGATGACGTGCCGCGCCAGGATGCCGCGCGCTTCCGGCGCGCGGAGCGCTGGCGTGACCGGCTGGTGGAAGGCGGCAAAGAGGCGCTGGCGGAATTCACGGCCGAGTATCCGGCCGCGGACGGCGCGGAACTCGCACGTCTCGTGACGGCGGCCGTCGCCGAACGGCGGGACGACCGCTCGCCGGGCGCGGGACGCAAGCTCTTCCGCTTCGTCCAGGCCGCACTCGCGGCCGCGACCTGAGCTTCAGTACGTCTGCGCCAGCGGTTTTCCGCCGTCCAGTTGCTCGATCGCCTGGTACGACGGCGCGCGGGCCTTCTGCAGGCGGGCCGCCACCTCTGCCGCCTGCCGCATCGTCCGCAACAGGTTCCCGCGAGCGAGCTTCTCGAGCATGGCGTCGCTCCAGCCGCGGCGTACCAGCTCGGCAAAGAGATACGGATAGCGCGATACGTCCTCCAGGCCGGTGACCATGTAGCTCGCATGGCCGAAAAAATCCGCGCCGATGCCGACGTGGTCGATGCCCGCCACGTCGCGCACGTGCTCGACGTGGTCGGCGACGTCCTTGATCGTGGCTTTCGGCTCCGGATGGGCCGCCGAATATTTCTCGAGCGCCGCGTCATACGCGGCGTCGCCGAGCTTGACGCCGGTCGCCTTCTCGAACTCCGCCTTCCAGCGCACGTGCTCCTCGCCCTGCACGCTGTATTCCGAGATGAAATTCACCATGACCACGCCGCCGTTCTTCGGCATGCGCGCGAGCACCGCGTCCGGGACGTTCCGCACGCTCGGCGTGATGGCTAGCGCATTCGAGTGCGAGAAGATGACCGGCGCCTCGGTGACGTCGAGCGCGTCGTTCATCGTGTCGGCCGAGACGTGCGAGATGTCCACCAGCATCCCGAGCCGGTTCATCTCGCGCACGACCTCCTCGCCGAATTTCGTGAGGCCGCCGTGACGCGGCGCGTCGGTCGCCGCATCGGCCCAGTCGTTGCTGTTGAAATGCGTCAGCGTCATGTAGCGGACGCCGAGGCGGTAGTAGTCGCGAAGGGCCCCGAGCGAATTCTCGATGGCATGGCCGCCCTCGATGCCGAGCATGGAGGCAATCCGTCCTTGGGCGTTCGCACGCTCGATGTCGTCCGCCGTCAGCGCGAGCTGCAGGTCGGCGGGATAGCGCTCGATCATGCGCAGCGCAATGTCGATCTGCTCGAGCTGGATGCGCGCGAAGCCGCGCTGACCGACTTCCGGCAGGCTCGGGATCCAAACGGACCAGAACTGCGCGCCCACGCCGCCTTCACGAAGCCTCGCGATGTCCGTATCGCCGGCCGTGCGCGCCTTGAGATCGTAGGCTGCGACGTCGCGCGGCGGCTTGCCGTCCTCGCGGATCACGCTCGGCAAGTCGTTGTGCCCGTCGATCAGCGGGTGCTGCTTCAGGAATGAGCGCGCGTGCGCGAGCGCCGCGTCTTCGGCCGGCGCAACCGGGCTCGCCACGACCAGGCCTGCCCATGCAAGCGCGGCGGCGAATCCGGCGATCCGTGGACGCGTACGAAAAGAGGCTCGTGGCATCGGTGCATCCTGAATTTGTAGGACGCTGTCGCCTTCCGGAGACAGCGCCGGGGTTGTCTGAAATTCCCTGGGAGTTAGCCTGAGTCCGTTGCCCAGCGTATCAAGCATCCCCTGATCTTCGGGCATCCCCCCTGCGCCGCGCCACTCCCTGTCGGCGCAGGGGACTTTCAGGGCTTCTTGCCCTCAGTTTTTCCTTTCACGACAATCACTTGAACCGCGCCCCGGGCCGCGTCCGCGCGTGGCCTGCTAGACTCCCGCGATGAAACCGCTGGTCGGCATCATCATGGGCTCGTCCTCCGACTGGGAGACGATGCGCCACGCGGCCGACGTCCTCTCCGCGCTGTCCGTGCCTTTCGAGAGCCGCGTGATCTCGGCGCATCGCACGCCCGACCTCCTTTTCGAATACGCCGGCCAGGCCGCGGCGCGCGGACTCGAAGTCATAATCGCGGGCGCCGGCGGCGCCGCACACCTGCCCGGCATGACAGCCTCGAAAACGCTGCTGCCCGTGATCGGCGTGCCGATCCAGTCGAAGACGCTGAACGGCCTCGATTCGCTGCTCTCGATCGCGCAGATGCCGGCCGGCATCCCGGTCGCGACGGTCGCGATCGGCGAGCCGGGCGCGCGCAACGCCGCGCTGCTCGCGACGGCCATCCTCGCGGGCCGCCATCCACCCTTCAAGGACGCCCTCGCGGCGTTCCGTGAGCGGCAGACGGCGGAAGTCCTCGCGAAGCCGGACCCCGCCTCCGGCTGAGGACGACCATGCGCATCGGAATCGTCGGCGCCGGCCAGCTCGGGCGGATGATGGCCCTCGCCGGCATCCCGCTCGGCATCGAATTCACGATGTACGACACGCACGCCGACGTTCCGGGCGCCGCCGTCGCGGACATCATGACGGGCAGGTTCGACGACGTGGGGAAGCTCGCGCGCTTCGCGAAGGGCGTGGACGTCGTCACGTTCGACTGGGAGAACGTGCCAGTCGCCTCGGCGCGCGCGATCGCGCGCCTGCGGCCCGTCTGGCCGCCGCCGCGCGCGCTCGAAGTCGCGCAGGATCGCCTTTCCGAGAAGCGGATCTTCCAGCGCCTCGGCATTCCGGTCGCGCCCTTCGCCGCGGTGGACAGCCGAGACGACCTTGCGCGCGCGATCTCGGCGCTCGGCGCGCCCGGCATCCTCAAGACGCGCCGGCTCGGCTACGACGGCAAGGGCCAGGCGCGCATCCGGCGTGCGCGCGACGCCGCGGACGCCTTCGAGCGCCTTGGCGGGCAGCCGCTGATTTATGAGCGCTTCGTCCATTTCACGCGCGAGGTCTCGCTGGTGGCCGCGCGCGACCGCGCGGGCGGCGTCGCCTGCTACCCACTCGTCGAAAACGAGCACGAGAACGGCATCCTCGCCGTCACGCGTGCACCTTACGTGGATGCGCGACTGCAACGCGCCGCCGAGCGCAATCATCGGCGCCTGTTCCGCGCGCTCGGCTACGTCGGCGTCCTGTGCGTCGAATATTTCGTCGAACGCGGCCGGCTCGTCGCCAACGAGATGGCTCCGCGCGTCCACAACTCCGGGCACTGGTCCATCGAGGGCGCCGAAACCAGCCAGTTCGAGATCCACGTGCGCGCGATCGCGGGGCTGCCGCTCGGCAGCACGAAGCTGCGCGGACATGCGGTCATGGTGAACGTGATCGGCACGAAGCCGCGGGCGCGCGCGATCCTGGGCCTCGCCGGCATGCACTGGCACGACTACGGAAAGACGCCGCGGCCGGGACGTAAACTGGGCCATGTGACCTTCGTCACAGGCAGCAGGATGGCCCGGGAGCGTGTCGCGCGCCAACTGCGACGCCGGTTGATTCCCTAGGCGGAACCGGCACTTGCGCTGTGCTAGCCTGTAGGACGCCATGTACCTGGAACATTTCAAGCTGAATGAGCTGCCGTTCCGGCTCAGCCCGGACCCGGCGTTCCTCTACCTGTCCAAGCACCATGCGCGCGCCAAGGCGTACATGGAGTCGACGATCTGGTTCACCGACGGCTTCGTCGTGATCACGGGCGAGATCGGATCCGGCAAGACGACGCTGCTCGAAACCTTCCTGCGCGAGCTCGAGAAGGACGTCGTCGTTGCGCAGGTCGGGCAGACTCAGGTCTCCCCGATCGAGTTCCTGCAGGCCGTGCTGGTCCAGTTCGGCTTCTCGCCGTTCAAGATGCGCAAGGCCGAACTGATCGCGACGCTGAACCAGTTCCTCGTCGAGCAGTACGCGTCCGGCCGCAAGGTCCTGCTCATCGTGGATGAGGCGCAGAACCTCTCCAACCGCGTGCTCGAGGAGATCCGGATGCTCTCCGGCGTCGAGACGACGAAGGAGAAAGTGCTCCGGATCATCCTGGCCGGGCAGCCCGAGCTCAACGAGAAACTCGACTCGCCGGAACTGGTCCAGCTGGTGCAGCGCGTCCGCCTGCGATTCCACCTCACGGCGCTGACGCCGGAAGAGACCGAAGCCTACATCCTGCACCGGCTCGAGGTCGCGGGCGCGCACGGCCGGCAGTTCTTCTCGCCCGAGACGATGCCCGTCATCTTCCGCTATTCCGGCGGCGTGCCGCGCCTCGTCAATACGCTCTGCGACACGTCACTCATGATCTCGTTCTCGGCCGGCCAGCCCGCGGTCGGCATGGCCGAGCTCAAGGCGGCGATCGAAGAACTGCAGTGGGTCGAGTTCGCGGCGCGCACCAATCGATTCAAGATCGGCGACCTCATGCCGGCGCCGGCCCACAGGGCAGTCGCGCACGACGAAGTGCTCGCGCGCATCATCGTCGCGCACGGCGGCGAACACGTGGAGGAGCGGCCGCTGCGCACCGGGCGGCTGCTGATCGGCCGCACGGTGGACAACGACATCCAGATCGAGAGCAAGTTCGTGAGCCGCCACCACTGCCAGATCACGACGACC
>DATBSX010000020.1:0-9307 GCA_036559565.1 Steroidobacteraceae bacterium
CAGGATCATGTCGAGGCGGCGCTCGCCGTCGAAGTGTTCGCCGACCCAGATGCCGTCTCCGAGCGCGCGCACGACGGTCGCGACGCTGGCGCGCGTCCAGCCCGATTCGCTGATGCGGCGATCGTCGGGAATCAGGCGAAGCTCCGGCTCTGCAAGCTCGAGGTCCTGGAAGGAACGCACCTCGGCCCCCGGCATCTTCCCGGTGATGACGTCCTGGGCCGCACGCGCGCTCTTCAGCAGCGCGTCGAAGTCGGCCGACTGCAGCCGCACCTCGATATTGCGCCCGTCGCCGAAGCCGCCGAACAGGTTCCCCTGCTGCGCGAACACGTCGAGGTCCGGGAAGCCGGTCGTGATTTCCTCGTTCACGATCCGTCCGAGCTCGCCGATCTTCGACGGGTCGAGCGGGCGCACGCCGATCGTGCCGCCGCCCGGGAAGATCAGGATGTAGTAGTTCTTGAGCTTCGGCTCCTTCTCCCCCGCCATGTAGGGCGCGAGTCGCTTGACCATCGGCTCGACGACCTCGCGCTCGATCGCGTCCACGTTCATGCCGGGCGGAAACTGGAAGAATCCGTCGATCGCATCGCGCTTGACCGGCGGCAGGTAGTCGATCGGCGGCAGCAGGAGCCAGGTCAGCAGCGCCGGCACGACGAGGCATAGCCCGATCGTGATGTGGCGCTGGCGCGGGCTGTCGGTCAGCGCCGCCATGCGCTCGCCGAGGCGCCGCGGCCACTCGGCGGCCTTTTGCGTGGCCGCCGTCGGCTTCAGCCAGCGCGCTGCGGCAACCGGCAGCACCGTCATCGCGATGATGAGCGAAACGCCGATCGCGACCGAGATCGTGAGCGCGAGGTCCGCAAACAGCTGGCCCTCGGTGTTCTTCATGAAGATCACGGGGAGGAACACGATCACGGTGGTGAGCGTCGAGGCGAAGAGCGCGGGCCAGACCTGGATGGCGCCCTCGAGCGCCGCCTGCGCGGGCGAGGCGCCGCGCTCGCGGCGGAGCAGGATGCTCTCGAGCACGATGGTCGCGGCGTCGAGCGTCATGCCGACCGCAAACGCGATCCCTGCGATCGAGATCACGTTCAGCGTATGCCCGGTCACCAGCATGACGAGCACGGTCGCGAGCACGCTGACCGGGATCGCGATGCCGACGAGCAGCGTCGAGCGGAATTGGCGCAGGAACAGCCACAGCACGCCGACCGCGAGGATGATGCCCGCGAGCAGGTTGCCAGCCACGAGCCCGATCGCCTGGTTGATGAAGACCGATGGATCGAACGACTGCTCGATCGCGAGGCCGAGGTCCGCGAGCGGTCCTTCGCGAAGCTTCCCGATCTCTTCCTTCACCGCGTTCAGCGTCGCCAGCACGTCGGCGCCGGATTCCTTCAGGATCTGGATCGCGATCGCGGGATTGTTGTTCTGCACGGCGAGCGAGTTGCGGTCGCCACGCTCGACCGAGATCGTGGCGACGTCGGCGAGGTGCACGGGCCTGCCATCGCGCCAGTCGAGCACGAGCTGGCCGAGGTCGTCGGGCCGGTAGCGGCCCGCGAAACGCAGCGTGTACTGGCGGCGGCCGAGTTCGGCGAAGCCGCCTGATACGTCGTCGGCGCTGCCGGCGACGCCCACGATCGCCGGGATCGGGATGCCGAGTTCCGCGGCGCGGTACGGGTCGAATTCGATGCGAAGCTCGTCGGGCGCGCCGGCATTGACGTTGACCGTGCCGACGCCGGGGATCGACTCGATGCGCGAGCGCATCAGGTCCTCGACCTCGCGGCGGTAGTTCTCGACCGGACCTGGCGTTCCGGGCTTCAGCTGCACGAAGAACCACGACAGCGTCTGGTTCGGTCCGCTGCCGCCGTCCTGGCCGAGGGAGATGCGCGGCGCGTCGGCATCGCGCGGCAGCGGCGGGAGCTGGTTCATGCGCGCGATGACGTCGATCAGCGTGCGGCCCATGTCCGTACCGATCGAGAACTGCAGGTTGATGAACGCGCCGCCGGCGTTCGCGAAGGACTGGATTTCCTGGAGGCCGGCCAGGCCGCGGAGCGCCTGCTCCTGCGGCTCGATCAGCTCGGACTCAACCTCGGTCGGCGCGGCCGCGCGCCAGCCGGTGAAGATCGTGATGACCGGCTCGTCGATGTCCGGGAAGAGCTGCACGGGCAGCCGGATGAGCGCCACGATGCCGAGCACGATGACGAGGCCGACCCCGACGGCGACGCCGACCGGGCTCTTCAAAGATCTTTCGGTCAGGTTCACGCGCGCCTCCCTGCTCATGGGACTGATGCGGCAATGCCGCAAAGGGTTGCAACACCCTCTCGCAGCCCATTCTAGAAACCGCGGGTTGCGGCAGGATTGCAGGCGGCAACGGCCGGGCGCGGGCCACGCCCGCTTTGTCGCAAGGCTAGAATCGCAACGTGAATCCCGCGCCGCCGACCTCGAATTTCCGCGCCGTCCGCCTGCCGGCGCCCGGGCGGCCGCTCGCGGACGAGCGCGTCGCCGCCGCGGCGCCTGGCGCCGGTGAAGTCCTCGTGCGCGTGAAGGCGGCGGGCATCTGTCATTCGGATGCGCATTACCGCGCCGGCGTCGGCTCGACCCGCCATCCGCTTACGCTCGGCCACGAGATCGCGGGCGTCATCGAAGCCGTCGGCGCCGGCGTCACGACGCATAGCGCGGGCGAACGCGTGTGCCTGCACTACCTCGTCACCTGCGGCGAATGCCGCGACTGCCGTGCCGGGCGCGAGCAGTTCTGCGCGACCGGGCAGATGATCGGCAAGGACCGCGACGGCGGCTACGCAGAATTCATCCGCGTGCCGGCGCAGAACGCGCACGTGCTGCCGGACTCGATCCCGTTCGAGCAGGGCGCGATCCTCATGTGCTCCTCCGCAACCGCGCTGCATGCGCTTCGCAAGGCGCGCGTCACGCCCGGCGACACGGTCGCCGTCTTCGGCATCGGCGGGCTCGGCATCTCCGCGCTCCAGCTGGCACGCGCCCTCGGCGCAAGCGCGGTCTACGCCGTGGACGTCAACGCCGCGAAGCTCGCGCTTGCGAAGCGCTTCGGCGCGATCCCGATCGATGCCCGCGCATCCGATCCGGTGCAGGCCATCCGCGAGGCGACGGGCGGTCGCGGCGTGGACGCCGCGCTCGAGCTCATCGGCCTTGCGCGCACGATGGAACAGGCGGTCGAGGTCCTCGCACCCCAGGGCCGCGCGGCCCTCGCAGGCCTCACCCGCGAGCGCATCTCGATCGCGCCCTACCGCGACATCCTGAACCGCGAGGCGGAAATCATCGGCGTCTCCGATCATCTCGCCGCGGAGATCCCCGAGCTCATGCGCTTCGTCCTGGCGGGCGCGCTCGACCTCTCGTCCGCCGTCAGCCGCACGTTGCCGCTCGAGGCCGCGGCGATCAACGGCGTGCTGGATGACCTCGAGGCTTTCCGTGACGACCTGCGCTCTGTCATCCTTCCGT
Organism: Steroidobacteraceae bacterium; assembly: GCA_036559565.1. Lineage (GTDB taxonomy): Bacteria > Pseudomonadota > Gammaproteobacteria > Steroidobacterales > Steroidobacteraceae > SCUD01. Next base: position 3,457 of record DATBSX010000020.1, read on the forward strand.
GATGCACGGGATCCCACGTTCGGAAGAGGTCGTGAGCGCCGCCGAGGTCCAGGCGGCGCTCGAGCGCATGGCCGCCGAGATCACGGAAAGGCTCGCCGGCAAGCAGCCGCTCGTCATCACGGTGATGAACGGCGGGCTCGTGTTCGCCGGACAGCTCCTGCCTCGGTTGCCATTCGAACTCGAGCTCGGCTACGTGCACGTGCGCCGCTACGGGAGCGGGACGAGCGGCGGGGAGCTGGTCTGGATCGCAGGGCCGCATGACTCGGTGACCGGGCGCACCGTGCTCCTGCTCGACGATATTCTCGACGAAGGGCACACCCTCGTTTCAATCCGCGCCCGCCTGTTCGAGCTCGGGGCGCGCGAGGTGCTGCTCGCGGCGCTCGCGGTCAAGGAGCGCGGCAAGCCCGCGGCGGTCGCGGCTGACTTTGCGGGCGTCGTCGTGCCTGACCGATTCGTGTTCGGCTTCGGGATGGATATCGGGGGAAGCTGGCGGAACCTGCCGTCGATCCGCGCACTCGCGGAAACGACGAACTGAACGGGTTCAGCCGCCGACCGTGTGCGGCTCGATCCAGCCCATCTTCCAGGTCCACCACAGCAGGATGAAGAGGAAGATCGAAAGGCCGATGCGGATCGACAGCGCGCGCACCATGTTCCGCGAGTCGGAGTGCCCGCGCACGAGGCTCAGCATGGCGGATACCAGGCTCAGGATGATCGCGAAAAAGATGAGCAGCACCAGCCACTTCACGCCAGACATGTGTCCACCCCATCGATTGCGATGCGGGAGTATATCCCGGTGCTGAACTTCAGCCGATCCCGGTTCGCACCGCGGCTGGGCCCGACCCTGCTTGCAGCGTTTGCCATCGCGCTGTTCGTCGCGCTCGGCAACTGGCAGCTCGGCCGGGCGCATGAAAAGCGCCAGCTGACGGACCGTTTCATGGCCGGTGGACCCGCCGTCGAATGGAAAGAGTTGCCGGCGGACGCGCCGCGCTACCAGCCCGTGAGACTCAGCGGGCACTACGACCGGGACCACCAGTTCCTGCTCGACAACATGAGCCACGAGAGCATGGCGGGCGTTGACGTGCTGACCCCGTTCGTACTGAACGGCGGCAGCGCCGTGCTCGTGAATCGCGGCTGGTTGCCCTACGGCGCGACGCGCCAGGACCTGCCGGATATCGACGTCGATGCCGGGCAGCGCACCATCGTCGGCCGCATCGACGAACTGCCGCGCCCCGGAATCTGGCTCAAGGCGCCTCCCGCAACCGGCTGGCCGCGCCTCGTGCAATACCCGCACATGGAAGAACTGTCGATTGCGCTTGGCATGGAACTCGCGCCGCGCCAGGTCCTGCTCGATCCCGCCGTGCCCGACGGCTACGTCCGCGCCTGGGTCCTGCCGGGGACGGCGGCCGACCAGAACCTCAGCTACGCGGTGCAGTGGTTCGCGTTCGCGACGATGGCCGGCGTGATCTGGTGCGTCCTCAGCTTCAGGAAACGCGAAGAATCGCCGTGAATCCGCCAGGCAACCCCAAGCGCCGCGGCCGCAGCCAGTTCATCCTCGTAGCCTCGATCTTCATCGTCCCGCTCGCGACGGCGTTCCTGCTCTACTTTTCCTCGGGCTGGCGGCCCATGGTCAACACGCACGGCATGCTGATCGACCCGGCGCGGCCGCTGGCTGTCACGGGCATTGCGCTTGCCGACGGCCGGCCCGCGCCGTCCGATGTCTTCCTGGGGCACTGGTCCGTCGTCTACCCCGCCGAAGCCTGCAATGAGCGCACGGCTGAACTCCTCGATGAGCTCGCGCGCGTGCGCATTGCGCTCGACAAGGATGCCGGCCGCGTGCGGCGCGTCCTGCTGCACGGCGGTCAATGCGCAAGCTTCGAGTTTCCGTCCCACGATGCGGACCTGCTCGTGCTCGCAGCGCCAGGGCCAGGCGGGCAAGCCTTCCGTGCACAGTTTCCGCTCGCCGTGGACGGCGGCCATGGCATTTATATAGTGGATCCGCATGGGAACCTGATGATGAGTTACCCTGCGGCCGGTTCGGCGCGCGGCTTGCTCACGGATCTCGAACGACTGTTGCGCCTGTCGAGCATCGGCTAGGGGGTGCGAATGCCCGAGACCCGCGGCCTCGTCTGGTTCCGCCGCGCGGCGCTGGCTGCGACCGTGCTCTGCGCAATCGTGGTGGTAGTCGGCGCCTGGGTGCGGCTCACGAATGCCGGCCTCGGCTGTCCCGACTGGCCCGGCTGCTACGGCCACATCCACCCGTCACAGGTCGTCGAGCGCGCGGCGGAAATCAACGCCGCACATCCGGACCGGCCATTCGACTACCAGAAAGCGATCAACGAGATGGTGCACCGCTACATCGTGGGCGGCCTGGCCCTGCTCGTGATCGGGCTCGCGGTGTTCTCGGTGGCGAACCGCCGGGACCCTGCGCAGCCGCGCGTCCTGCCCTGGCTCGTCGTCGCGCTGCTCGCGGTACAGGCGATGCTAGGCATGTGGACGGTGACGCTGCTCCTGAAGCCGCTCATCGTGACGCTGCACCTGCTCGGCGGGCTCACGACGCTTGCACTGCTCTGGTGGCTCGCGCTGCCGCCTGCGCGGCGGGAGCTGAAGGCGTCGGAGCGCCCGGTCCGGCGACTGGCGATCGCGGGAGTCGCCGTGCTGGTCGTGCAGATCGCGCTCGGCGGCTGGACCAGCACGAATTACGCGGCCGCCGCCTGCCCGGATTTTCCGACCTGCCAGGGATCGTTCTGGCCGCCGATGGATTTCGGCAACGGGTTCACGTTGTGGCGCGGCCTTGGCATCGACTACGAGGGCGGCGTGCTCGACGGGCCCGCGCGCACCGCGATCCACTACACGCATCGCCTCGGCGCCTATTTCACCGCCCTCATGCTCGCGCTCGTCGTCGTCGGCACGTGGCGGCGCGGACAATCCGCTGGCGCACGCATCGCGGCGGCCGCGGTGGCGATTGCGGTCCCGCTGCAAATTGCGATCGGGATGAACCTGATCTGGAGGGGCTGGCCGCTCTGGCTTGGCACGGCGCACAACGCGGGCGCGGTGCTACTGGTGCTCTCAACCGTGGCGTTGCTGCGGGCCCTGAGCCCGCGTTCCGGGGTCGGCCGCTTCAGGCCGCTGGGTCGCTAGGCGAGCTGGAAGTACTGGACCAGGACCGGCAGTCCTGCGACCAGCAAGGCGAGCCCCACCGCCAGCACTGATCGATTGAAGAGAAACATGGCCGCGCTCCTGTGAATTCAGGAGTAACCCTACGCGCGCCCATTGTTCTGATAAACCGCTTAATATTGACTTTATTGTTCATTAATATTTACTAATAACGGCATGGAGCTTTTGCAGGCAATGCAGGCCTTCGCCCGGGTCGCGGAACTCGGGTCCTTCACGCGGGCGGCGGACGAACTCGCGCTCTCGCGCGCGATGGTGAGTACCCACGTGCGCCGGCTCGAGCGCCGGTTCGGCGTGAAGCTGCTCAACCGAACGACGCGCAAGGTCGCCGTCACGCCGGCGGGTGCGGACTACCTCGGCCACTGCCGTCGCGTCTTCGCGGAGCTGGCCGAGGCCCAGGAAACCCTGCGCCGTGGCCGGGAGCAGCCGACCGGCAGCCTGCGGATCGACGTGCCCGGCTCTTTCGGCCGGCACCTCCTGTTGCCGGCGCTGCCCGAATTCCTGGCGCGATATCCGGGCATCGAGGTCGAACTGCGCTTCAACGAGCGCATCGCGGACCTCGTCAAGGAACGCGTGGACCTCGCTGTGCGCGGAGGCCCGGTCACCGACCCGAACCTGGTCGCCCGTCCCGTCGCCGGGTCGCGCTGGATCTTCTGCGCGTCCCCGGCCTACCTCGCGCGAAGCGGCCGGCCCCAGTCCGTCGCCGATCTCGCCCGGCATGCCCTCGTCGGATCCATCACCGCCGATACGGCAAAGCCGAGGCCTTGGCTCTTCCCGGACGGAGTGACGCCGCCCGCAAAGCTCGATTTCGGGGTCACGATCAACGAGATGGAGGCGGTCATGCTGGCGGCGGCCAACGGCGCCGGCATTGCGCAGACCCTGGATCTCATGGCGGCACGGGCGCTCGTGCAGGGTGAATTGCAGATTGTCCTGCCCGACTGCACCCTGCCCGGCCCGGTTTTGTCAGTGGTCCATACGCCCGCCGCGCAGCGCCTCGCGCGGGTGCGGGTTTTTTCGGATTTCCTGCGCGAACTGATCCGGGAGGTCTCGCGCCGCGCCCGTTCGGCGACCGGCCTCGCCGCCGATCCCGCGTGATAGCATTTTGGCCCTCATGACGGCCCGCGAAGCGCAAACGGCAGCCCTGGCCGGGAGAGCCTCCTCCCGGGCGCGCGACTATTTCGCGCTGACGAAACCCAAGGTCGTCTCGCTCATCATGTTCACGGCGATCGTGGGCATGTTCCTCGCCGTACCGGGCTTCCCGCCGGCGGGGGCGCTCTTCTGGGGCACGATCGGCATCGCGCTCGCGGCATCCTCCGCCGCCGCGATCAACCACGTGCTGGATGCCCGCATCGACGCCGAGATGAGCCGCACGCGCATGCGGCCACTGCCTCGAGGTGCCGTGTCGGAAGCGTATGCGTTGTCATTCGCCTTCGTGCTGGGCGCGGGCTCGATGCTGATCCTCGCGCTGCTCGTCAACGCGCTGACGGCCGTGCTGACCTTCTTCTCGATCATCGGCTACGCGATCGTCTACACGGTCTGGCTCAAGCGCGCGACGCCGCAGAACATCGTGATCGGCGGCGCGGCCGGCGCTGCCCCGCCGGTGCTCGGATGGACGGCAGTCACGGGCGTCGTCAGCCCGGATGCGCTGCTGCTCTTCCTCATCATCTTCGCCTGGACGCCGCCGCATTTCTGGGCGCTCGCGATCGCGCGCCGCGAGGAGTACGCGCGCGTCGGCATCCCGATGCTGCCCGTCACCCACGGCGTCGCGTACACGAAGCAGTTCATCTGGTATTACACGGTGCTGCTGTCGGTGATCACCGTGCTGCCATTCGTGACCGGCATGTCCGGGCCTTTCTATCTCGCCGCCGCCATCGTGCTTGACGGACTGTTCCTACGGCATGCATGGAGGCTGAGGCAGTCCGATCGCGCCGATCTCCCGATGCGCGTCTTCCGCTTCTCGATCAATTATCTCGCGCTCCTGTTCGCGGCCTTCCTGGTCGACCACTACCTGCCGCGCACATTCTTCTGATTTAGGCCTTTCACCGGAGAAACCGCCATGCGCTGGGAAGGACGCCGGCAGAGCGACAACATCGAGGACCGGCGCGGCATGCGTGTCAGCCGCGGGGGCCTCGTGGGCGGCGGCCTCGGCACGCTTGCGATCGCGCTCCTCATCATGTTCATGGGCGGCGACCCGACGCCACTGCTCCAGGGCGCCGGCGAGGGGCAAGTGCAGACAACCCAGGAGCCTTACGTGGAATCGCCTGAAGAAGCGAAAACGAGGGAGTTCGTCAGCACGATGCTTGCGGAGACCGAAACTTTCTGGACCGCGCAATTCAAGGCGATGGGCGGCGAGTATCGCAAGCCGAAGCTCGTGCTGTTCCGCGATGCCGTCGATTCGGGTTGCGGTGTGGCCGAGTCCGGGATGGGGCCTTTCTATTGCCCGCCGGACGAGGGCGTATTCCTCGACATGACTTTCTTCAATGAGATGAATGACAAGTTCCATGCGGGCGGCGACTTTGCCGACGCCTACGTGGTTGCGCACGAAGTGGGTCACCACGTGCAGAACCTGCTCGGCATTTCGAACCAGGTGCAGGAGATGCGGCAGCGTCCGGGCGTGGGCGAGATCGAGGGCAATGCGCTTTCCGTGCGCCTCGAACTGCAGGCCGACTGCTATGCGGGC
>DATBSX010000021.1:0-3043 GCA_036559565.1 Steroidobacteraceae bacterium
CGGCCGTTGCGGCGCCGTGGAAGGCTCGAGCCAGGGGAACATCGAATCGACGAAGAGGTCGTTAGGGCGGACCTGGATTCCGGTCGACTTCGCCATCTTGTCGCCGACGCAGTCCATGAAGTCGTCTTCGGCGGTGATGCCTTCGACGTGCGGCTTGGCGAGCAACACGACCGCTTCAGTCGCGCCGATCGAAGTCGACATCGCGCGGTCTTCGTCGAGCTTTGCCGTCATGCACCCCGACAACAGGAGGAGAGTCGCGGTGCCCGTGCCCGCGAAACGCAATGACCGTTCTGTCTGGCGCATCATCGGACGCCTCCTTGGCCTGCGCTCCCCGCTTCGCCCGAGTATACGCCGCGGTTACCACAGTTCCATCTGGTCGGGCATGCGATTTGGCGGGCGAAATTGCAGCGTCGTGAGCGGTGCCGCGCGACCGCTCGCCAGCCCGTTCCGGCGGCAGCTCGCCTCGAAGCGACGCTTGAGGAGTTCCGCCCAGGGCCCCTGGCCGCGCATGCGGTGGCCGAAGCGCGGATCGTTGTCGCGACCGCCGCGCAGCTCCTGGATGCGGCTTCGCACCTTCTGCGCCCGGTCGGGGTAATACAGCTCGAGCCATTCATAGAACAGTTCCTTCACCTCGCCCGGCAGCCGCAACAGGACATAACCTGCCGTCGTCGAGCCCGCCGCGGCCGAGGCGTCCAGCACGGCCTCGAGCTCGTGGTCGTTGATGGCGGGCACCACGGGCGCGAACATCACGCCGGTCGGGATGCCCGCGTCCGCGAGCTTGCCGATCGCCGCCAGCCGCGCAGCCGGCGAGGCCGCGCGCGGCTCCATGCGCCGCTTCAGCTCGTTGTCGAGCGTCGTCACACTGACAAATACTTTCACGAGTCGTTCCGCGGCGAGCTTCGAGAGCACGTCGATGTCGCGGACGACGAGCGAACCCTTGGTCACGATCGTGACCGGGTGATGGCTCTCGGCGAGCACTTCGAGGATCGAACGCGTGACGCCGAGCTTGCGCTCGATCGGCTGGTAGGGATCCGTGTTGGCGCCGAGGTTGATCGGGCTGCATTTGTAGGAGCGCTTGTTGAGCTCCTCGCGCAGCCGCATCGCCGCGTCTTTCTTGTAGAAGAGCTTGGTCTCGAAATCGAGGCCGGCGGATAGGTTCATGTACTGATGGCTCGGCCGGGCGTAGCAGTTGTGGCTGATCACGCCGTTGGCGATGAAATCGCCAGTACCGGTCGTGATGTCGAAGAGTTCGCGGCTTCCAGACAGGGGCTCAATTTCAACGATCTCCAGGCCCGCCATCGATTCGACAGTCTGACCCTCGATTTCGCGCTTGCTCGCGATCGAGGAATCCAAGGCCGCCCCAAAGCCCATCAATGCAGCGTTTCGCGTCAGGACGGGACGCTGGCCAGGGCCGCCGCTCGCCGCCACGAATTTCCATCCATGCAGGGTCAGGAAACGGTGATCGCCGCTCGCGACGAGTTCAGTACCGTCGGCCAGTCGGACTCGCCAAGCCAATTTGTTCGTTCGCCAATGCGCTAAAACGTGCGTACGCACATAGCGGCGATAGAAGCCCGATTTCACTGTTCCGTAGATTTCGTCGCCGACCGAAAGGTCTGCCAAGGGCTTTTGACTGCCGTCGCCCATGAGAATCGGCGTGTCTCCAGACACACAGTAAACACATCCATGTTCGCAGCCGCGGTACGGATTAATTGATTGATCGAAAGGTATGTCGGGCGAGTTGTTTCGCGTGATGACGCTGTGCGCCGGCTCCGGCTGCACGGTCGTGGCGAGCGGCGGCAGCGGCTCGTCGGCGATTCCCCAGCCGTCATCCACGGCCTCGACCGCGAGCGCTTCGAAGCGCCCGGTCCGGTTCGAGATGGCTCCCCGTGTTTTGTTCAGTCTCAACGGCATACTGTATGGATATACAGCTACGCCAAGGACCGGTCAAGGGACTTTTGTTTCGGCCTCCGGAAAGTTGTCGATGCGCCAGATTCCCGGGAATAAGCGGATCCAGAGACCCGCGATCGCGACGCTGGCAAGACCGCCGACGACGACCGCCGTCTTCAATCCCCACCAGTGCGCCGTCACGCCTGACTCGAATTCGCCGAGCTCATTCGAAGCGCCGATGAAGACCGCATTCACCGCACTGACGCGGCCGCGAATCCCGTCCGGCGTCTCGAGCTGCACCAGCATGTGGCGGATGTAGACGCTCACCATGTCGGCGCCGCCGAGCGTCGCGAGCGCGAAAAGCGAGAGCAGGAAATCGTGCGAGAGGCCGAACACGACGGTCGCAATGCCGAACACGGCGACGCCGGCGAACATCTTCGCGCCGACGTGTCGCGTGATCGGCCGCCAGGCGAGCGTGATCGCGACGATCGCGGCGCCCATGCCGGGCGCGGCGCGCAGCCAGCCAAAGCCGTCCGGCCCGACGTGCAGGATGTCGCTCGCATACGCCGGCAGCAGGGCGGCCGCGCCGCCGAAGAGCACGGCGAAGAGGTCGAGCGAGACGGCGCCGAGGATCACCTTCTTCTTCCAGACAAAGCGCAGGCCCTCGAGCAGCGTGTGCCAGCTGTCCGGCGTCGCGGGCCGCGCCCGCTGGGCGACCTTCACGCCGTACACCAGGAAGAATGCGGCGGCGAGGAGCGCGGCGACCGTGCCATAGACGACGTCCGCGCCGGCGAGGTAGACGAGGCCGCCGATCGCGGGGCCGACGATGGTCGAGACCTGCCAGGTGCTGGAGTTCACCGCGACCGCGCGCGAGAAAAGCGAGGGCGGTACCAGGTTCGGCGTGACCGCCTGCCCCGCCGGCATCGAGAACGCGCGCGCGACCCCGAAGACGACCATCACGGCGAACACCGGCCAGGCGACGGTGAGTCCCGAGTGCGTGAACGCGAGCAGCGCGAGCGCGCAGAGAAACTCGAGCGCGATGCAGAGCGCGAGGATGCGCACGCGATCATAGCGATCCGCGATGTGACCGGCAGGCAGCACCAGCAGCACGAACGGCAGGAACTGCGAGAGGCCGATGAGGCCGAGGTCGAGCGGG
>DATBSX010000022.1:0-4373 GCA_036559565.1 Steroidobacteraceae bacterium
GCACGTTCTCCGCCGAGAACAAGCTGCGCCAGGCCGAGAACCTCTCGCGCCGCTACCTGCTCGACCACACGCCGATGTTCGTGGTGCATGGCAAGTACCTGACCGACGCCACGATGGCCGGGGGCGTGGACCAGCTGTTCCAGATGGTGAACGAGCTCGCCTCCCGCGAGCACGAAGCCGGCTGACCCGGCACCGGTTCCCCCGTGCTGAACTGCTTCGTACCGGGCAGCCAGGGTCTCAACCGGCTTGATCCGCCGCCGGCGGACATTCCGGAGCAGTGCGTCTGGGTCGACCTCCTCGAACCCACCCTCGCCGAAGAGCGCGCGGTCGAGCGGCTGCTCGCGATCGACGTCCCCTCCCGCGAGGAAATGCGCGAGATCGAGACCTCGAGCCGACTCTACGAGGAAAGCGGCGCGCTCTATATGACGGCGACCGTCGTCACCAAGATCGACACCGACCGGCCCGAGTCCGCGGCGATCACGTTCATCCTTTCGCACAACCGGCTCATCACGAACCGGTACGTCGACCCGCTGCCGTTCCGGCGCTTCGTCGCCTATTCCGAGCGGCATCCCGCGGCGGCGACGAGCGCGCCCGCGATCCTCGCCGGACTGCTCGAGGCCATTGTCGAACGCACGGCCGACGTGCTCGAGCGCGTCGGCGTCGGCCTCGACGAACTGTCGGCCAGCGTATTCGCAACTCCCTCGCCGCAGCACCTTGTGCGCGCACGCGACTTGCGGGGCGTAATGGAGCGAATCGGCCGCGACGGTGACCTGACCAGCAAGGCACGTGAGAGCCTCGTTACCCTCGCGCGCCAGCTCACGTTTATCCAGCAGTCCGCCGCGGTTCAGCTTCCCAAGGAACAGATGGCTCGCTACCGCACCATGTCGCGCGACGTGCTCGCGCTCTCTGACCACGCGTCGTTCCTCGCCAACAAGTCGAGCTTCATGCTCCAGGCGACGCTTGGCCTCATCAACATCGAGCAGAACAACATCATCAAGATCTTCTCGGTCGCGGCGACCATGTTCCTGCCGCCGACCCTGATCGCGAGCATTTACGGCATGAATTTCGAGTTCATGCCGGAGCTGGACAAGCACTGGGGTTACCCGCTGGCGCTGGTTCTCATGGTGATCTCGGGCGTCGTCCCTTACGTCTATTTCAAGCGGCGGGGCTGGCTCTAGTCGAGCGCCGCAAACCGGGGTTGCGGGCTATACAGAACGTTCTGTATAGTTAAAAGAAATGGCCCGTCCGCCCCTCGCCCGCGAAAAAATCCTCTCCGCCGCCCGGCAGATCGTCGAGCGCGATGGCGCGGGCGCGCTCACCTTCGACGAACTCGCCCGGGAAAGCGGTCTCACCCGGGGCGGGATCACCTACCACTACCCGACCAAGGAGGACCTGCTGCGGGGTCTCCTGGAAGCGGATTTCCTGAAGTGGGACGTTTCCGAGGCGGCCCTCACCCCGACCGACTGCGACCCGGAGACGGCTCGCCTGCTGGGATTCATCCGGACCCTGACCGCGCAGGACGAATCGCACCGGCGTTTTCTCTGCGGCATGCTGTCGGCTGCCACGCTCGATCCCTCCCTGATGGACCCCTGCCGCCAGGAGCTCCGGGACCGGCTTGGCCGCAAGCAGTGGACTGAACGCGACCTCCGCCTGCACCTGGTCCACCTCGCCGCAGAGGGACTGATGTGGCAGGAACTGTTTCAGATGTATTCGATGCCCGCGTCCGCGCGCGCGCGTCTCGTCTCACTGATGGAAAGCCTCGCGCGCCAATGGGGCGCAGGGCAAGCCGCGGGAAAGATCGCCAAGGAAGCCTGAGTCATGCGCAAATTGATTGGAATTGCAGCGGCGTTGCTGGCCGCCTGCGGCGGCGGGAACCAGCACCAGATGCCGCCGCCCGACGTCAACGTCGCGACGGTCGTGAAGAAGTCCGTCACCGAGTGGGACGAGTACAGCGGCCACGTCGAGGCGATCGAGTCCGCGCAGATCCGCCCGCGCGTCGCCGGTCACCTGACCGCCGTGCACTACAAGGAAGGCGGCCTGGTCGAGAAGGGCCAGCTGCTCTTCACGATCGACAGCCGCGAGTACAAGGCGACTGCCGATGCAGCGGCCGCCGACGCGAGCCGCGCCGAGGCCCGGGTTGCGCTCGCGCAGCAGGAACTGAAGCGCGCCGAGTCGCTGATTGACGAGCGCGCGATCTCGCAGGGCGAGCTAGACCAGCGCCGCATGGAAGCCCAGCAGGCGGAGGCAGACCTGCTCTCCGCACGCGCCAATGGCTCGCGCGCCAGGCTCGACTACGGGTTCACCTACATCACCTCGCCAATCACGGGTCGCGCCGGCGAGGCGCTCGTGAAGCCCGGCAACCTCGTCGCGCCGAATGAATCGCTGCTGACGACCGTCGTGTCCATCGACCCGGTGTACGTCACGTTCACCGGCGACGAACGCGCCTACCTCCGCTACCAGGAGGCCGCGCGCGCGGGCGAGCGCGGAAGCTCGCGCGACGTGCGCAATCCCGTGCTCGTCGGACTCTCGGACGAGGAAGGCTTCCCGCACGAGGGCGAGATGGACTTCGTGGACAACGCGCTCGACCCGGCCACGGGCACGATCCGCGCGCGCGCCGTCGTGCCGAACCCGGATGGCATCTTCACGCCCGGCCTCTTCGCCCGCGTGCGGCTCCTCGGCGAGTCGCAGAAGGACGCGCTCCTCATCAACGAGCAGGCCGTGCTGACCGACCAGGACCGGCGCTACGTCTATGTCGTCGGCGACAAGAACTCGGCCGAGCGCCGCGACGTCAAACTCGGGCCGCGCGTCGAGGGACTGCTCGTCGTCGACTCGGGCCTCAAGGCCGGCGACAAGGTGATCATCAACGGCATGCGCAAGATCTTCTTCCCGGGCCAGCCGGTGAACCCGCACCCCGTGCCGATGGACAAGCCGGACCTGCCGACGCCGGCGCCCGCTCCGGCTCCGAAGTCCTAAATGTCCAAGCACACCGACTTTTCGCGGATCTTCATCGACCGCCCGATCCTCGCGACGGTGCTGTCGACGCTGATTCTCGTCTCGGGACTCATGTCGATCCCGAACCTGCCGATCAGCGAGTACCCGGACGTCGTGCCGCCCTCGGTGCAGGTGACTGCGAACTATCCCGGCGCGAATCCGCGCACGATCGCCGAAACCGTCGCCAGCCCGCTCGAGGAAGCGGTCAACGGCGTCGAGAACATGATCTACATGAAGTCGACCGCGAGTTCCAACGGCCAGATGCAACTCGCCGTCACGTTCAAGGGCGGCACCGACATCGACCTGGCCGCGGTCCAGGTGCAGAACCGCGTGGCCCAGGCGATTCCCCGGCTTCCGGAAGCCGTGCGCGCGCTCGGCGTCTCGACCGTGAAAGCTTCGTCGACGATCACGATGGTCGTGCACCTGGATTCGCCGAACAAGACCTACGACGCCCTCTACCTCTCCAACTTCGCGAACCTGCGCGTACGAGACGAACTCGCGCGGCTGCCTGGCGTCGGCCAGGCGCTGGCATTCGGTATCGGCAACTACGCCATGCGGATCTGGCTGGACCCGGAGCGCGTGTCGGCGCGGGGACTCTCGGCCACCGACATCGTCGCCGCCATCCGCGAGCAGAACGTCGAAGTGTCGGCGGGCAGCATCGGCAGCCCGCCGACGCCGGTGGGCTCCGTCCTGCAGGTTTCGGTCAATGCCCAGGGCCGGCTCGCGTCGCCCGAGGCCTTCGGCGAGATCGTCCTGAAATCCGAGGGCACCGAGCTCACGCGCCTGAAGGACGTCGCGCGCATCGAGCTCGGCGCCAACAGCTACGCGATCCGTTCATTGCTGAACAACGAGGACGCGGCCGCGATCGTCATCTTCGAGGCCCCGGGCGCGAACAGCATCGCGCTGTCCCAGGCGATCCGCGACCGGATGGCCGAGCTCGCAAAGGGATTCCCGGAAGGCGTTCACTGGTCGGTCGTCTACGACCCGACCGTGTTCGTGAAGGACTCCATTGCCTCGGTCATCGAGACGCTGCTCGAGGCGATCGCGCTGGTCGTGATCGTCGTCGTGCTTTTCCTGCAGACCTGGCGCGCCTCGCTGATCCCGCTGGTCGCCGTGCCGGTCTCCATCATCGGCACGTTCGCCGTGCTGTGGCTGCTCGGCTTTTCGATCAACGTGCTGACGCTTTTCGGGCTCGTGCTCGCGATCGGCATCGTGGTGGACGACGCAATCGTCGTCGTCGAGAACGTGGAGCGTCACATCGCGTCGGGCAAGACCCCGCGCGACGCGGCACACCAGGCCATGAGCGAAGTCTCCGGCCCGATCGTCGCGATCACCCTCGTTCTCGCCTCGGTGTTCGTGCCGCTCGCCTTCCTGGGCGGCGT
>DATBSX010000023.1:0-2895 GCA_036559565.1 Steroidobacteraceae bacterium
GTCACGGGCGAGTACCCGGACGACGACAGCTCGATCCATCCGTCGGAGATCGACATCGAACTCACGGGCGACCCGAAGACGGCGCGCGTCGTGCCCTGGGCGGCGGAGCCGACGGCGCAGGTGATCCATGACTGCTTCTACGGCGACGGCCGGCCGGTGCCGATGGCGCCGCGCTACGTGCTGCGCCGCGTGCTCGACCTGTACACGGCGAAGGGCTGGCGCCCGGTGGTCGCGCCGGAGCTCGAGTTCTTCCTGGTCGAGCCGAATACGGACCCGGACTATCCGCTGAAGCCCCCGGTCGGCCGCTCCGGCCGCCCGGAAATCGGCCGCCAGGCGTACAGCATCGCGGCGGTCAATGAATTCGACCCGCTGTTCGACGACATCTACGCGTTCTGCGAGGCGCAGGACCTCGACATCGACACGCTGATCCACGAAGCGGGCGCGGCGCAGATGGAGATCAATCTGAACCACGGCGATGCGCTCGACCTCGCCGACCAGGCTTTCCTCTTCAAGCGCACGGCGCGCGAGGCCGCGCATCGCCACAAGATGTACGCGACGTTCATGGCGAAGCCGCTCGCGGGCGAGCCGGGCAGCGCGATGCACATCCACCAGAGCATCGTCGATGCGAAGACCGGCGAGAACATCTTCAGCGACGCGGACGAGAAGCCCTCGGCGCTGTTCGAATCCTTCATCGCGGGCCTGCAGAAGTACCTGCCGCCGGCGATGTCGCTGTTCGCACCGAACGTCAACAGCTACCGCCGCATCCGGCGCGGCGACTCGGCGCCGATTAACGTTCAATGGGGCTTCGACAACCGTACCGCCGGCCTTCGCGTTCCGCTCTCGGACGCGCAGTCGCGCCGCGTCGAAAATCGCCTCGGCGGCGCGGACGCGAACCCGTACCTCGCGATCGCGGCGTCGCTCGCCTGCGGTTACCTCGGCATGATCGAGAGCCTGAAGCCGACCGCCCCGATCACGGGCTCGGCCTACGACCTGCCATTTGCACTGCCCATGACGCTCGCAGACGCGCTTGCGCTGCTGCGCGGGTCCAAGCCGCTGGTCGAATTGTTCGGCGAGCGGTTCGTTGCGGCATACTGTGCCGTCAAGGAAAACGAGTACGAGACGTTCTCGCGAGTCATCAGCTCGTGGGAACGGGAACACCTGTTGCTGAACGTCTGAAGGCGGGGGTCATCATGAGCGCGAAGCCACGGATCACTGGACGAGCAACGCGCGACTGGCAGGACCTGGATGCCCGCCATTACATGCATCCCTTCACGGATTTCCGCGCGCTCGCGGCCGAGGGCTCGCGCGTCATCACGCACGCCGAGGGCGTCCACCTCTACGACTCCGAGGGGCAGGAAATCCTGGACGCCATGTCCGGGCTCTGGTGCGTCAACATCGGCTACGGCCGCAATGAGCTCGCCGACGCCGCGGCGAAGCAGATGCGGGAGCTGCCTTACTACAACAGCTTCTTCAAGAGCGCGAATCCGCCGGCGATCGAGCTCGCGAAGCTCCTCGACGAGGTGACGCCGAAACAGTTCCACCGCGTGTTCTTCACGCAGTCGGGATCCGAGGCGAACGACACGATCATTCGGATGACGCGCCGCTACTGGGACCTGCTGGGCCAGCCGAAGCGCTCCGTCATCATCAGCCGCATCAACGCCTACCACGGCAGCACGATGGGCGGGGCGAGCTTGAGCGGCATGGCGGCCATGCATGCCCAGGGCGGCCTGCCGATTCCCGACATCGTTCACATCGAGCAGCCGTACTGGTACGAGAACGGCGTCGACCTCTCGCCGGAGGAATATGGCCTGCGCGCGGCGCGTCGCCTGGCCGAGAAGATCGAGGAAATCGGTCCCGAGCGCGTCGCCGCCTTCATCGGCGAGCCGGTGCAGGGCGCGGGCGGCGTCATCGTCCCGCCGTCCACCTACTGGCCGGAGATCCAGCGCATCTGCCGCGAGTACGGGATCCTTCTGATCTCCGACGAAGTGATCTGCGGATTCGGCCGCACGGGCAAGTGGTTCGGCTGCGAGCATTTCGGCGTCGAGCCGGACTTCATGACGATCGCGAAGGGCATCACCTCGGGCTACCAGCCGCTCGGCGGCGCGATGGTCTCCGACCGTGTGGCCGACGTCTTGATCGAGAAGGGCGGGGAGTTCGCGCACGGATTTACCTGGTCGGGCCACCCGGTCTGCTGCGCGGTCGCGATCGAGAACCTCTCGATCATGCGCCGTGAAAAGATCGTCGAGCGCGCGCGCGACGAGATCGCGCCGTACTTCCAGAAGCGCATCCGCGAGCTCGCAGACCACCGCCTCGTCGGCGAGGTGCGCGGCCTCGGCATGCTGGGAGCGATCGAGCTCGTCGCGCACAAGGGCAGCAAGACGTTTTTCCGCGACCGCGGGGCCGTCGGCCTCGTCTGCCGCGACCACTGCTTCAAGAACGGCCTGATCATGCGCGCGGTGCGCGACACCATGATCATGGCGCCGCCGCTCGTCATGACGAAGGAAAACGTCGACGAGCTCATCGAAAAGGCCGGTCGTTGCCTGGACCTGACGGCGAAAGACATCGGCGTCGGCTGAGAAGGGAGAGGGACATGATGCGCGCGATTCGACTCTGGCCCGTTGCGGTCGCCGTGTCCTTGCTCGCTGCCTGCGGCGGGAAGAAAGAGGCCGATTCAACCGCCCAGGCCCCGGTGCCGGAAGAGAAGAAGGTCAACGTCCTCAACTGGTCCGACTACGTCGGCGAGACGACGGTCGCCGACTTCGAGAAAGCGACCGGGATCAAGGTCACTTACGACGTCTTCGACTCGAACGAACAACTCGAGACGAAGCTGCTCACCGGCAAGTCAGGCTATGACATCGTGGTGCCGACCGCGACCTTCCTCGAACGGCAGATCAA
>DATBSX010000024.1:0-3890 GCA_036559565.1 Steroidobacteraceae bacterium
CGCGTCGGAGAGCTTCGAGACCTTGCCGACGGCGCGCAGCCGCGCGACGTGGGAGCCGCCATTCAGCACGGCGACCCCGGCCGAGTCGTAGCCACGGTATTCGAGGCGCCTCAGGCCCTCGATCAGGATCGGGACGATGTCCCGGTCAGCCACCGCTCCGACAATGCCGCACATGGGGCGGATTCTAACCCGATGCACGGCCCCCGACCCCGAGCCAATGCAGAGCCGCGTTCAGGTCCTGGAAGAATTCCGAGCGCACGCCCCGGTTCATGGCCGCCGTGCGGAAAAACTGGGACTGCTCGTCGGGCACATAGCCGCGAAAGCAGAAGGCGACCGAGAGGCCGGGCAGCAGGCGCGAGATAAGGCCAGCCATGTCGAAGGCGTCCATCGGAGACATCCGGCGCTGCACGTTGTCGCCCTCGGCGAGTACCTTGCGCAAGCCATGCTCGCGGCAGGACTCGCTGATCGTGGTCCACATCCGGGTCGTGCTTTCGGCCGTAAATTCGAAGCCCGGCTCGAGGTGCACGTACAGATAGCCTTCACGTTTTTCCAAAGTGAGGGCTGATGGCATCGCCGCTACTTGGGCGCCTTCTCCGGGCGCTTCCAGCTGTCGATCGTCAGCTGGCGGCTGCGCTCGACCGTGAGCTTGCCCGCCGGCGCGGGCTTCGTGATCGTCGAGCCCGCGCCGATCGTCGCGTCCTTGCCGA
Organism: Steroidobacteraceae bacterium; assembly: GCA_036559565.1. Lineage (GTDB taxonomy): Bacteria > Pseudomonadota > Gammaproteobacteria > Steroidobacterales > Steroidobacteraceae > SCUD01. The sequence continues at coordinate 708 of DATBSX010000024.1, forward strand.
CCGACACCGGCGCGACGAGCATCGCGCCCGAGCCGATGAATGCGCCGTCGCCGATCTCCGTGCGGTGCTTGTTCGTCCCGTCGTAGTTGCAGGTCACCGTGCCGGCGCCGACGTTGACCCCACTCCCGACCGTCGTGTCCCCGAGATAAGTGAGGTGGTTCGCCTTGCTGCCGGCGCCGATCTCGCTGTTCTTGACCTCGACGAAGTTCCCGATGTGCACGCCGTCGGCGAGGCGCGTGCCCGGGCGCAGGCGCGCGAACGGGCCGATGATGCAGCCTTTGCCTGCGGTCGCGCCCTCGATGAGGCTGTTCATGCGCACTTCGCAGTCGTCGCCGAGCTCGCAGTCGCGAAGGATGCAGCCCGCGCCGATTTTCACGCGGTCGCCGAGCTTCACCTTTCCTTCGAGGATCACGTTGACGTCGAGGACGACATCGCGCCCGCAGCTCACCGTGCCGCGCACGTCGAGCCGCGCCGGGTCGATCACGGTGACGCCGGCGCGCATCAGTTCACCCGCGCGGCCTGCGCGATGCGCCGCTTCGGCTTCTGCGAGCTGGAGCTTGTCGTTCACCCCGAGAACCTCCGCGGCCGTGCCTGCGACCACGGCCTCGACCGCACAACCCTCGCGCACAGCGGCCACGATGCAGTCGGTCAGATAATACTCCCCCTGCGAGTTGTCGGTCTTCAGCGCGCCGAGCCAGCCGCGGAGCTTCGCCGCCGGCGCCGCGAGCACGCCGGTGTTGATCTCGTCGACGGCACGCTCCTTGTGGTTGGCGTCCTTGTCCTCGACGATGCGCGCGACGCGCCCGGCCGTGTCGCGAATCACGCGGCCGTACCCGGACGGATCCGGGAGCCTCGCGGAAAGCAGCGCGAGCGATTTCGGGCCGCAGCGCGCGACGAGATCCTTCAGCGTCTCGCCGCGGATCAGCGGCACGTCGCCGTAGAGCACGAGCACGGTCTGGTCGTCAGTCACGCCGGGCATCGCCTGCATCACGGCATGCCCCGTGCCTTTCTGCTCGGCCTGTAGGTCCCAGCGGATGTCGCTCCCCGCGATCGCGGCCCGCACCTGGCCGGCGCCGTGGCCATGGACCACGTGAATCGCATCGGCGCCGAGGGCGCGCGCGGTCGCGACGACATGCGCGAGGAGCGGCCGGCCCGCCAGCGGCTGCAACACCTTCGGCAGGTCGCTCGCCATGCGCTTTCCCTGGCCGGCGGCGAGGATGATGACAGTGAGGGGCATGCCCGAATTGTACCGAAGCCCCTCGGCGCGACATCGCGATCATGGCGCTCCGGCGACGCATTCGATTTGCCGCTCCGCGCACAAGGGTGCTATACCGTCGAACCCGGGGCATTCAACAGTCACTGAGGCGTCAGGAAACATGGCAACGAAGCTCGAAAAACCGCTGCGGCGCGAACTTCCGGTCAACGAAGAGCTGTACACGCTCACGATCTCGCCGGAGGGCCTGAAGCTCGTCCCGAAGGGCAAGCGCAAGGGCCATGAGCTCACGTGGAAGGACCTGCTGAACGGTCAGCCCGCGGTCGCCTCGGCGCCGGCCTCCTCGCTGGACCCGTCCTGACACCCTAGCCCGCCCGGAACCACGGCTCCGGTGCGCGGGTCCAATTCCCCCATGAAAGGGGGGATCGCCGGATTTTTCGCGCTCGCCTGTGCGCTGGGACTCGCGTCCCTGCCTGCGCTCGCCGCGCGCGTCGTCGATCCGGCGACCGCCCGCCAGGCGATCGAGAATCCCGTCGTCGTCGCGCGGGATGCCGAACTCTCCGCGCTCGCCGCAGGCGGACGCGCGACCGAACTCGCCGCCCGCCTTGAACTCATCGCCCATGACGCAACGCTGACCGACGTCGCGCAGGAATGGCTGCTGGATCGCGGCTTGCATGCGCTGGCGCGCATCGAGCCCACGCAAGAGTCGCGCACCATCGTCACGCGCCTCGCGTCGCGCGCGCCGGTCGTCTACATGCGCGTCGATCCCGACCACGGCGACCGCGCCACACCTTTATATGATGCCGGCGCGACCGCCCGCCTCGTGCTGCGCAGCTGGGAACGCAATGACGCCCGCGCGACGGCACAGGCCGAACTGGCGGCGAACCTCACGCAGCCCGTTGACCGCTACGCCCAGCATGCGGTGGAGGATGACCGCGATCCGGTTCTCAACGGCATCGCGGAGGCATTCCGCGCTGCGCCGCTGCCGGAACTTGCGGCCCAGCGGCCCGCGGTCGCCGCCGCGCTCGCACAGGGCCAACGCGTGGATGCGCTTGCACTCATCGTCGCCGAACGCTTTACCGATCCCGCGCTCTTCGACCTCATCTTCGACAACGCCGGCGAGCCGACGGCGCTCGCGGCGATCCCGGCGGCGACGCGCACGCTCGATGCGTCCTCGGCGCTCACGGCACTCACGCGCGCGAGCCGGCGCGCGGATGTCGGTTCCGCGGCCGTGCTCGAGATCGGCCGACTCGCAAAGAGCGATCCGGCGGCGCGGGACTTCCTGTTCGAGGCGCTCGCGGATCCCCGCATCGCGCCCTCCGCCGCCGCGGCGCTCGGCCGCATCGGTGATCCGGCCGTCAGCGCAGAGGTCGGCCAGCGACTCTCGCAGGCGCGCTCGGAAGATGAGCGGCGCTTGCTGGTCCTTGCGCTCCGCCTCGACGCCAACCCGGCCGCACGCGCCGAGCTCGAGCGATTCGCGAATTCAGGCGTCGGCTCGCCGAAGCTGCAGAACGAGGTGCGCCAATGGCTCGCGCACTGAGGCGGGCCGCCAGCCTCGCCCTTCTCCTCGGCGCCGCAGGCCCCGCAGGCGCGGCCTGCGTGATCGACGCGAATGGCGAGATCACGAACCCGTTCGCGAACGGCTGCGGCAACGTGATCTTCACGTACACCGAGAACAACAACCTCGGCAACAATATCGCCCTCGGTTACCCGCCGCCGGTGCCGGTCGCCTCGATGACTGCCGTTGCTGGCTTTCGCGAATACGACTCGCTCTTCGCGCAGCACCAGTCGCTGCTGACGCTCAACGACGAAGTGGACGGCGAGGTGGTCGGGCGGACGCTCGCGGGCCGCGACATCTGGGCCTACGTCATCGGCGATGCGGACGCGACGACCGCGGAGGGCTTCCCGGAAGGCGCGGTGCTCGTGAACGGCGGCATCCACGCGCGCGAGTGGCAGACGCCGGAGGCCGT
>DATBSX010000025.1:0-3521 GCA_036559565.1 Steroidobacteraceae bacterium
ACCTGCGCACGGGCAACTTCAACGACGAGGACTGGTCGCGCATCCAGGGCGCGCTGTCCCAGCTTTCGGGGGCGCCGATCTTCGTGGACGAATCGCCGGCGCTGACGCCGACCGAAGTGCGCGCCCGCGCGAGGCGCCTCAAGCGCGAGCACAACATCGGCCTGATCGTCGTGGACTACCTGCAGCTCATGCAGGTGGCGGGCACCAAGGAAAACCGCGCGACCGAGATCTCCGAGATCTCGCGCAGCCTCAAGGCGCTCGCCAAGGAGCTCAAGGTGCCGGTGGTCGCCCTGTCGCAGCTCAACCGTGCGGTCGAGCAGCGCACGGACAAGAAGCCGGTCATGTCGGACCTGCGCGAGTCGGGCGCGATCGAGCAGGACAGCGACCTGATCCTGCTGATCTACCGCGAAGAGGTCTACGACCCGAACACGACCCGCCGCGGCGTCGCCGACATCATCATCGCCAAGCAGCGAAACGGCCCGATCGGCGAGGTGCAGCTCACGTTCCTCGGCGAGTACACGCGCTTCGAGAACCTGGTCGCCGAGTCTTACGGCGAGGGCGCGTTCTGAGCGCTTGCTTGCGCGCTGTCATCGACACGACAGCGCTCAGGCACAACCTCTCGCGGGTTCGCGAACTCGCCCCCGGCTGCCGCGTCATCGCGGTCATCAAGGCGAACGCCTACGGCCATGGCCTCGTCGCGGTCGCCAAGGCGCTTGCGGCTGCGGATGCATTCGCCGTCGCGCGCATCGAGGAGGCAGTGGCGCTGCGCGAGGCGGGGTGCACGACACGCATCGTGCTGCTGGAGGGATTCCAGGACGCTGCCGAACTCGAGACCGCCGCGCATCATGGACTCGAGCCCTTCGTCCACCAGGACCACCAGCTCGCGATGCTCGAAGCCTGGACCGGCCCGCAGCTGCTTCGTGCCTGGCTCAAGATCGACACCGGGATGCACCGGCTCGGTTTCGCGCCCGGGCAGGTCGCGGCCGCGATCGAGAGGCTTGGCGTCTGCCGCTTCGTTGCTCAGCCCATTGCGATCGCGACGCATCTTGCCGACGCCGAGCGCGCCGACGGGCTTGCGACGCGGGCGCAGCTCGCGGCATTTTCGAGCGCGACCGCGGGCTTGTCCGGCGAGCGCAGCATCGCGAATTCCGCCGGGCTGATCGCCTGGCCCGAGGCCCGCGCGGACTGGGTGAGGCCCGGCATCATGCTCTACGGCATCTCGCCATTCGACGGGCAGACCGGGGCTGACCACGGGCTTCGTCCCGTCATGTCCTTCGAGACGCGCATCATCGCGCTCAAGGAACTCGCCGTGGGCGATCGCGTCGGCTATGGAGGGACGTGGACGGCGCCTCGCGCCTCGCGCCTCGCGGTCGCTGCCGTCGGCTACGGCGACGGCTACCCGCGAAGCGCCGGCAACGGCACGCCGGTTGCGGTGAACGGCGTTGCCGCCGCGGTCGCGGGCCGTCCCTCCATGGACATGCTGACGATCGACGTCACGGGTTTGCCGCGCGTCGCCGTCGGCGACCGCGTCGAGCTCTGGGGGCCTCGGGTGCCTGTCGAGCGCGTCGCGGCCGCGGCCGGCACGATCGCCTACGAACTCACCTGTCGCGTCGGGCGGCGCGTCCGCTTCAGTACGACGTGAAGATCCTTGTCACCGGCTCCTCGGGCCGGATCGGCGGCGCCATCGCCGCGCGGCTCTCGCTCCGGCATGCGGTCACCGGCATCGACCTGCGGCCCGGAGCGCTGACGACGGAAATCATCGACATCCAGGACACGGGGCGCCTCGCGGCGCTGCTCCCGGGCATGGACGGGGTGATCCATACGGCATCGCTGCACGTGCCCGACCTTGCCGCGCGAAGCCGCGCGGAATTCCGGGCGGTGAATGTCGGCGCGACGCAGAGGCTGCTGGCGGCGGCAGGCGAGGCGGGCATCCAGAGCTTTGTCTATACGAGTTCGACCTCGATTTACGGCGACGCGATGCTGCCGGAAGCGGGCGCCGCCGTGTGGGTCACCGAGGAGTTGACGCCGCGCCCGCGAGATATCTACGACGAAACCAAGCTCGCCGCCGAAGACGCCTGCCGCGAGGCCGCGCGCGCGGGCATGCGCTGCGTCTCCCTTCGCATGTCGCGCTGCTTTGCCGAGGAGCCACGGCTGCTTGCGATCTACCGGCTGTACCGGGGCGTCGATGCCGAGGACGTGGCCGAGGCGCATGAACTTGCGCTCGCACGTCCGGACGCAGGATTCGGGCTTTTCAACATTTCGGCGCCGCCGCCCTTCGCGCGCGAGGACTGCCGGCGGCTCTTCGAGGACGCAGCAAAGGTCGTGCTCGAGCGCTTTCCGTGGGCGGCGGAGGAATTTGCGCGCCGCGCATGGCAGTTGCCACGCTGCATTGACCGCGTTTATGTTGTGGACAAGGCGATTGCAGGCCTCGGCTACCGTCCGCAGCATGACTTCGCCGCATTGTTCCGCCGCCCGTCATCCTGAGCGGGCCGCCAGGAGGATCGAAGATGTCGTGCGTCGGCTATCACGAGCCCGTCGAGGAACTGTCGGATGCGACTCGCGACATGCATCGCGCAATCGTCTCGCTCATGGAGGAACTGGAGGCCATCGACTGGTACCAGCAGCGCGCCGACGCCTGCAAGGACCCCGAGCTCAAGGCGATCCTCGCCCACAACCGCGACGAAGAGAAGGAGCATGCCGCGATGGTGCTCGAGTGGATCCGCCGCCGCGACGCCGTGCTCTCGAAGGAACTGAAGGACTACCTGTTCACGACGAAGCCGATCGCGCACGGGTGAGGGGCGGGCGCGCATGAAGCCGACCGCCATCCTCTGGCCCGCGTTCGCGCTCGTCGCGCTGACCCTGTTCTCGGTCGCGCGCCTCGCGCGCATGCGCTTCGCGGCGGCAAAGGCGGGCCGCGTGGACCCGCGCTACTACAAGGTGTTCCGCGGCGAGGGCGAGCCGCCGGAGCTCGCGGCGCAGACGCGCAACCTCATCAACCTGTACGAGATGCCGACGCTGTTCTATGCCGGAACGGCAATCGCATTTGCGGCGGGACTCGCAGGGCCGCTCCTGGTCGGGCTCGGCTGGGCCTACGTCGCCTGCCGCGTCGTCCACACCGCGGTTCACCTGTCGAGCAACAAGCTGATGTGGCGATTCCGCGCCTTCTTTGCGGGCTGGCTGGTGCTGCTCGCCTACTGGGTCGTGCTCGGCTCCGGGCTTTGACGCATGTGGAGGGCGTTCGTGTTCGGCGCGGTCGTCGCGGGCGCCATCGGTCCGATTGCGCTGCTGGTCTTCGGCATGGCGGCGCGCCAGGGATTCGCCGCCGGCGCATTTGCCGGGCTCGGTGCGGCGCTGGCGGATCTCCTCTATGCGCTGGCCGCGTTTTCGATCGGCGCGCTGGTGATGCCGCTCGTCGCGGCCCATGAGAAACCCATTGCGGTCGGCTGCGCGCTGTTGTTGATCGGCCTCGGTGCGGCCATGCTGTTCCGGCTCGCACAAGTCTCGGAGGCGGCGATCGTGCC
>DATBSX010000026.1:0-10204 GCA_036559565.1 Steroidobacteraceae bacterium
CTGGAGCATCACCGTCAGCTCGCGCTTGCCGAGCTTCTTCATGAGCGCGGCCTTTTCCTCCACGACGACCAGCTCGCCATGGTTCACGACGCCGATCCGGTCGGCCATCTCCTCGGCCTCGTCGATGTAGTGCGTCGTCAGTATGATCGTCACGCCCTGGTCCCGGAGCCGGCGCACGAGCGCCCACATGTCGCGGCGCAGCTCGACGTCGACGCCCGCCGTCGGCTCGTCGAGGAACAGGATGCGCGGCTCGTGAGCGAGCGCTTTCGCGATCATCACTCGCCGCTTCATGCCGCCGGACAGCGTCATCAGGATGTCGTCGCGGCGGTCCCAGAGCGAAAGGTCGCGCAGCACGCGCTCGACGTACGCAGGATCGCGCGCGCGGCCGAAGAGGCCGCGGCTGAACGCCGCCGCCGCCTTCACGGTCTCGAATGCCTCGATCGCGAGCTCCTGCGGCACGAGGCCGATGCGCTCGCGCGCGGCGCGGAAATCCTTCTGGATGTCGTGGCCGTCGACCAGCACCGTGCCCGAGGTCGCGCGCACGATGCCGCAGACGATGCTGATGAGGGTCGTCTTGCCCGCGCCATTCGGGCCGAGCAGCGCGAAGATCTCGCCCGGCCGGATGTCGAGCGACACGTTCTTGAGCGCGTGCTGCCCGTTCGCGTAGGTCTTGGTGAGGTTCGAGATCGAGATCACGCCGGGCATGCGCGCATTTTACAGGCTCGCAGGTTCCGGGCACATTGACGCCATGACTCCCGAATTGAGCGAAGCGCTGGGCATGCCCGCCTACTGGCTCGCGGTATTGCTCACCGCACTCCTCGCCGGCCTGACCATCGTCCTGCACTACGAGGTATTGCAGCAGCTGAACCGGCGGATGCCGGACTGGAACCTGTCGCGGCATCCGCGGGTGCTCGTCATGATGTTCTGCATCCTCGCGGTCCACATCGTCGAAATCTGGCTGTTCGCCCTCGGTATCTTCCTGGCAGTCAGGGTGCCGGGCCTCGGGCAACTCGTCGGAGTGGAGCAGTTGCGCTTCCTGGACTTCGTTTACGTGTCGGCGACCACCTATTCCACGCTCGGCTACGGCGACCTCGTGCCAAGCGGCGCGTTGCGCCTCGTGTTCGGCACGGAATCCCTGGTCGGATTCCTCATGATCACGTGGTCGGCGTCTTTCGCCTACCTGGAGATGCAGCGCTACTGGCGCAACTGAGGGCTGCTAGGCCGGCTTCAATTCCGCAAGGCGTCGCTCGAGGAACCGGCGTGCGGGACCCTGGTGCGTCAGCGCAAGCGCGCGCCGGTACGCCTCGCGCGCCTCTGCCGTCCGGCCAAGCCGGCGGCAGAGTTCGGCCCGCGCGGAATGCGCCGGCTGGTAGTCGGCGAGCTCCCCGCGCTCGAGGATCTCGTTCACGAGCGCGAGTCCCGCGGCGGGGCCGTCGCGCATGGCGACGGCCGCCGCGCGGTTCAGTTCGATCACCGGCGTCGGCTCGATCTCGAGCAGGAGGTCATAGGTCGCGACGATACGGTTCCAGTCGGTCGCCGCGGCGGTCGCAGCCTCGGCGTGGGCGGCGCCGATGGCCGCCTGCAGGGTGTAGGGCCCGAACCGGCGCGAGGCGAGCGCGCGGCGCGTGAGCGCGAGTCCCTCCTCGATCTGCCCGCGGTTCCACAGCGACCGGTCCTGGTCCTCTAGCAGGATGATGTCGCCGGCCGCGGATGTGCGCGCCGCGCGGCGCGAATCCTGTAGCAGCATCAGCGCGAGAAGCCCCTCGGTCTCGGGCTCCGGCTGCAGCGCCGCGAGGAGCCGGGCGAGCCGGATCGCTTCCCCGGAAATGTCGGCCCGCGTCAGTGTCTCGCCGCTCGAGGCCGCATAACCCTCGTTGAAGACGAGGTAGATCACGCGAAGGACCGCGTCGAGCCGCTCCGGCAGCTCGATGGCGGCCGGGACTTCGTAGGGGATCCGCGCATCGCGGATCTTCGACTTGGCGCGCACGATGCGCTGTGCGAGCGTCGGCGCGGGAACCAGGAAGGCGCTTGCGATCTCCTCGGTCGAGAGCCCGCAGACTTCGCGCAGCGTCATCGCGACCTGGGCGTCAGGCGCGAGCGCCGGGTGGCAACAGGTGAAGATGAGCCGCAGGCGATCGTCCTCGACGGACTCATCCGCCGCGAGCGCGGGATCCATGCCCTCTCCAGCCGTCAGGTCGACGACGGTGTCGTAGTCGCCGCCTTCGCGCGACTGGCGGCGGATCGCGTCGATGCCCTTGAAGCGGCCGGCCGACACGAGCCAGGCGCGGGGATTCTCCGGCACGCCGTCGCGCGGCCACTGCTCGACCGCCGCGGCGAAAGCCTCGTGCATGGCCTCCTCCGCGCGGTCGAAATCGCCGAGCAGGCGGATCAGCGTCGCGAGCACCCGGCGGGACTCCTCGCGATAGACCGCCTCGATGACCTCGTTCAGGCCGCGAGCCCCGCCATCTCAGTACGTAACCATCGTCTTGAACCCGCCCCAGAACATGCGCTTGCCGTCGAAGGGCATGTTCTTCGGGTCCATGTACTTCTTGAACCGCGGCTCCACCATGATCTTCTTCATGATGCGGTCGCGCTGGCCGCGCGAGCGGTACACGATGTACGAGAACACGACGACCTCGCCTTTCTTGAGCTTCACGCTCTGCGGAAACGAGGTGACCTTCCCGGGCTTGACGTCGTCGGCGACGCACTCGACGTACTCGAGCGCACCGAACTCGAGCCAGATCTTGCCGGCGTATTTCGCCATGCGGCGGTAGGCCGCGAGCTTCCTGCGGGGAACCGGCACGACGAATCCGTCCACGTACTTCATTTCACTTCTCCTTGAGTTTCTGCATGACCGGGTGCTGCGACATGAACTCCTCGTTCGCAGGCCGGATCTCGAACGGGCCTATCTGAATGGCGGGGTGCCGGCTCATGATCGCGATCGCCTCGGACTTGTCCCTGGCCTCGAGGATCAGGATCCCGCCCAGCATTTCCTTGGTTTCCGCAAATGGCCCGTCCACGGGCGTGGCCTTGCCGCCCAGCCACCGGATGGTCGTCGCGTCCGCGGAATCCTGCAGCGCGAAGCCGTTGGCGAAATGGCCCTTGGCATAGAGTTCCCGGTCGAAGTCGGTGCAGGCCTCGACCATCTTCTGCTGCTCAGCCGGGCTCAATTTCCCCCAGGTCTGCTTGTCGAGGCAACCGAGGCATACGAATTTCATGTCTTGAACTCCACGACGGGCCGGACTTCGACGGATCCGAGGCGCGCGGCGGGTATCCGCGCCGCAAGCTGGATCGCCTCGTTGAGGTCGCGCGCATTCAGCAGGTAATACCCGCCGAGCTGTTCTTTCGTCTCGGCGAACGGGCCGTCAGTCGTCGCGACCTTGCCCTGGCGCACGCGAACCGTCGTCGCCGCGTGCGTCGGCTGCAGCGCGTTGCCGCCGGCGTGGTTTCCGCTCTTCTTGATCGAATCGGTGTACGCGAAGAACTCGCCCATGATCTTCTGCGATTCGGCGGACGGGAGTTTCTGCCACTCCTTCTCGTCCTGGTAGATCAGGCACAGGTACTGCATTGCGGGCTCCTAGGACCAAGAGGACCATATAGGTTGGGTTCATGACAACTGATAGTCGGTCGGACGGCGCCTGAATCGACAGGTCGCCGGATAAAAACCGGAAGCGACTGAATTTACTGACAGAATCGACCAGATGGGAAGGGCAACCTCCAAACGACTGCTGCTGTTCGCCGCCTGTTGCGTCTGGGCTCAGGCGTCCCTGGCTGCGAGCAAGGTGAGCGTCAGCGTCGGACAGCTCGAACTCGAAGGCCTGAAGATCGAGGGCCTCGAGGCGGACTGGTCGCCTCGTGGCGCAGCCCCAGGCGCGATCGCGATCCGGGCGGCGCGCGTACGCGGGCTCGCGGCGACGGGCCCGCTTGCGCGGTTCAGCCTCGACTGCCCGGACTTGCGCATCGCCGGCGACGAGATCCGCTGCGAGCGCGGCAGGCTCTCGGGTTCGCTGGGCTCGCTCGGGGCCCAGGACACGCGCTTTGCCGCGCATCGCCGCGCGGACGGCGGACTTCGCCTTTCGTTCGACGCATTCGGCATCGCCGCAGGCCGCGGCCGGCTCGATGTCGAGCTCAAAGGCTCGCAATGGCGTGCCAGCGCGACGCTCGCGGGTCTCGACATTGCGCAGCTTGCGCGCGTCGCGAAGCCCTGGGTGGAGCTGCCGGCGGATTTCACGGTCGCGGGACGTGCCGCCGGTGAATTTCGCGCCACCGGCGCGGGCGATCTCCTGCACACCGCGGGCGCTGACCTCGACATCGAGACGCTAGACTTCGCGGATGCGGCGGGCACGCTCGCCGGCGAAAAGCTCGCAGGTTCTGTCACGGTGGATGCGACGGCGGACGCGACGAGCCGGATGCCCGCGCGTGGCCGCCTCACGCTGACCGCGGGCCAGGCCTACAGCGATCCTGTTTTCCTCGACTTCGGCGTCCACGCGGTGAAGCTCGATTTCGCGGGTGTGCTGGATACGGCGGCCTCGCGCTTTGAAGCTGAATCTTTCGCGCTCGATCACGCGGGCCTCTTGCAGGCGGATGGCTCCGCGACGCTCGACTTCGCCGGCGACACGCTCCTGCCCGCGGCGAAAGTCCACGTCGCATCGCTCGAGCTTGCGAACGCGCTGCCGGCCTACGTGCAGCCCTTCCTGATCAACAGCGGCTTCAAGGACATCACGGGCAGCGGCACGATTCGTGGCGACGTCGAGATGGACGCGGGGCTGCCGGTCCGCGCCGGGCTCGACCTCGATGCGATCGGGATCGAGAGCAAGACGGCGTCTGTCTCGCTCGAGGGTCTCGGCGGCCGCGTGAACTGGTTCGACGACACCTCGCGCACGGCGCTCGCCGGCACGATCGACGACGACCTCTTCCAGTCGAGCCTCGCGTGGAAGTCCGGAAAGCTCTGGGGCCTCGAGCTCGGTCCCGCCACGCTGCCGTTCACGACGACGGGGCGCAATTTCCGGGTGACCGAGCCTGTATTGCTCCCGATCTTCGATGGCGGCCTCGCGATCGACACCCTGCGCGTACGCCACGCGGGTACGGAGGAGATGTACGTGCGCTTCGACGCCGAGGTCCGGCCGATCAGCGTCGCGCTCCTCTCGCGCGCCTTCGGCTGGCCCGAATTCCAGGGCACGCTCGCGGGACGTATCCCGGGGCTTCAGCTGCGCCAGGGCGTCGTGACGCTCGACGGCAATCTCGATGCCGAGGTGTTCGACGGCAGGGTCGCCGTGCGGGGCCTCAGCCTGCGCGAGCCGCTCGGCAAGTTCCCGCGCATGCACGCGAGCATCGGCGTCGAGAACCTCGACCTCGCGCTCGTCACGCAGACGTTCGAGTTCGGCATGATCACGGGCAGGCTCTCCGGCTACGTCTCGGACCTCGAGACTTTCGGCTGGATGCCGGAGTCCTTCGACGCCTTCCTCTTCACGCCGCCGGACGATCGCTCCCGGCACCGCATCAGCCAGCGCGCGGTCACGAACCTGTCCTCCATCGGCGGCGGCAGCGGCGGCGGCGTCGCCGCGGCGCTGCAGGGCGGCTTCCTGCGGTTCTTCGATGACTTCCGCTACGACCGCATCGGGATTTCCTGCCGCCTCGCGAACGACGTCTGCCTGATGGGCGGCGTCGAGCCCGCACCGGGCGGCTACTACATCGTGAAGGGCTCGGGCCTGCCGCGGATCAACGTGATCGGCAGCCAGTCGCGGGTCGCATGGACCACGCTCGTGCGCCAGCTCGGCGCGATGATGGAGTCCGAAATCGTCGTCGAGTGAGGCGCGCGCTGGGCTAGAATCGGTTCATGGATCGTTCAGCTTCGGAGGCTAACATGCATCCCATGTTGCGCTGGATTACCGCAGGTCTCACCGCCTTCTGCCTGGCGCTCGCCGCCTGCGTCACCATCAATGTCTACTTCCCGGCGGCCGCCGCCGAGAAAGCGGCCGACCGCATCATCGAGGACATCTGGGGACCCGAGAAGGGGCCGAAGCCGGCCGGCAACGAGCAGAGTTCGCTCGGCCTCGAGGCCGGGAACCTGCTGTTCGCGGCGCTTCGCGGCACGCTTGATTTCGTGATCCCGGCCGCGCATGCCGAGGCCGACCTCGACGTCTCGAGCCCCGCGATCCGCACGCTGACCGGTTCCATGAAGGCCCGCGCCGCGGACCTCGATCCGTTCTTCACCTCGGGCGCGATCGGGCTCACGTCCGACGGCCTCGTCGAGATCCGCGACGCGAATTCCGTGGCGCTGGCCGACCGCAACAAGCTGAAGCAGCTCGTCGCCGACGACAATCGCGACCGCAAGGCGCTCTACGCCGAGATCGCGAGCGCGAATGGCCACCCGGACTGGGAAGCGGACATCCGCAGCACGTTTGCCGAGCGCTGGATCGCGAACGCCCGCGCGGGCTGGTACTACAAGTCGAAAGCCGGCGCCTGGACGCAGAAGTAAGGTCAGTCCGCTGCGGCGATCAGCGCCGGACCCTGATTCTTTGGGGCATTGACCTCTCGGCTGACCGGCCACGCCTCGAAAGTCTTCGGATCGCCGGGCTTCAGGAGCTCCGACAGCGTCTCCGTGTCGGAGAAGGCCGTGTCCATCCAGCGGTCCCAGTCCGACTCTTCCAGCACGACCGGCATCCGCTCGTGGATCTTCTTGATCGATTCGGCCGCATCCGTCGTGACGATCGTGCAGGACTCGAGCGTCGAGCCGACGGCCGGGTCTTTCCAGCGCTCCCACAGTCCCGCGAATGCAAACGGCCGCGAGTCCTTCCTGCGGATGAACCAGGGCTGCTTGCCGCCGGCCGCGACCTGCCATTCGTACCAGCCATCGGCGAGCACGAGGCAGCGGCGCTTCTTGAATGCCTCGCGGAACGACGGCTTCTCCGCCAGCGTTTCCGAGCGCGCGTTGATCATGCGGTTTCCGATCGCGCGTTCCTTGGCCCACTTCGGCACCAGGCCCCAATGCAGCATCGCGAACGCGCGCGCGCCCTCTTCGCCCGTGCGCACGGCGGGCACCGACTGCGTCGGCGCGATGTTGTAGCGCGGCTCGAGTTCGGGGACGTCGTCGAGCGCGAAGATGCGCTTGACGGCCTCGGCCGGGGAGAAGAACGCATAGCGGCCGCACATGGCCCGTTCCCTACTCGCGGATCCCGGTGCCGCGGTTCATGAGCACGACGACGATCGTGAACATCGCGACCGCGAACGCTCCCATGATCACGAAGGCGAGGACGGGATCCACGTCGCTGGTCCCGAGGAAGCCGTGGCGGAAGGCGTTGACCATGTAGAGGATCGGGTTCGCGTACGAGAGCTTCTCGGCCCAGGGCGGCAGCAGCGAGACCGAGTAGAACACGCCGCCGAGGTAAATGAGGGGCGTCAGGATGAACGTCGGGAACCAGGAGATCTGGTCGAAGTTCTTCGCGAATATCGCGTTGAACAGGCCCCCGAGCGAAAACACGGTCGAGGTCAGGAACACCGATCCGACGATGAGGAAGGGATGCACGACCGGCACGTGCGTGAAGAACAGCGTGACCAGCGTCACCACCGCGCCGACGAGAAGTCCCCGCATCAGCCCGCCCGCCACGTAGCCGGCGACGATCAGCCAGTTCGGCAGCGGCGCGACGAGCAGCTCCTCGATGTGCTTGCCGAACTTCGCGCCGAAGAAGCTCGACACCACGTTGCCGTAGGAGTTGCTGATCACCGCCATCATGATGAGTCCGGGGGCGATGTACTGCATGTAGCTGAAGCCGTCCATCTGCCCGATGCGCCGGCCGATGAGGCTCCCGAAGATCACGAAGTAGAGCGCCGCGGTCACGGCCGGCGGCACCAGCGTCTGGCCCCAGATGCGGATTATGCGGCCGTACTCGCGCCGCACGATGGTCTGGAAGCCGATGCGGCGGATGCGTGCGAGTGATTCTTCGGCCGCCATCAGCGCGCTCCGGCGGCCGCGCCGTCCTTGCGCTCGACCAGGCGCATGAACAGTTCCTCGAGCCGGTTCACCTTGTTGCGCATGCTGACGACCTCGACTCCCTGTTGCGACAGGCGCGCGAATATTTCATTGAGGCCCTGCTCTTTCTTGACCTCGACTTCGATCGTGTGGTCGTCGACGAGGCGGGTCACGTAGCCGGGCAGCTGCGGCACCGTCGAGGCCGGGCAACGGAAATTCAGCACGAAAGTCTCCTGGGAGAGCTTCCGGATCACGCCGGACATCGTGTCTTTCTCGATGATGCGCCCGCCGTCGATGATCGCGATATTGCGGCAGAGGCTCTCGGCCTCCTCGAGGTAATGCGTCGTCAGGATGATCGTCGTGCCCTGCTCGTTGATCATCCGCAGGAAGGTCCACATGCTGCGGCGGATCTCGATGTCGACGCCCGCCGTCGGCTCGTCGAGGATGAGGAGCTTCGGTTCGTGGACGAGCGCGCGGGCGATCATGAGGCGGCGCTTCATGCCGCCTGACAGGGAGCGCGCAATCTGGTCGCGCTTGTCCCAGAGCTGGAGCTGGCGCAGGTACTTCTCCGAACGCTCGACCGCGAGCTTGCGCGGGATGCCGTAGAAACCCGCCTGGTTCACGATGACCGTGAACACCTTCTCGAACTGGTTGAAGTTGATTTCCTGCGGCACGAGGCCGATGCAGGTCTTCGCGCGGTCGAGCTCGCGGTCGATGTCGTGGCCGAAGACCGAGACGGTCCCGCCCGACTTCTCGACCAGCGACATGATGATGCCGATGGTCGTCGTCTTGCCGGCGCCGTTCGGCCCCAGCAGCGCGAAGAAATCGCCCTCGGCCACGTCGAGGTCGATGCCGCGGAGCGCAATGACGCCGTTCGAATAGGTCTTGGTCAGTCCGCGGATCGAGAGCGCCTGCATGAGGCGCGAAGCGTACCTCAGCCGGCCGCGGCCCGCCTGTGGCGCCTCTGGAGCGCCTGTCCTCGCGCGCTTTCCGCGCCCTGGATCTGCAGGCCCAGCTGGCGCAGGAGGTTCACGGACTGGTCGTCGGGACGCGCGGCGCAGCCCTCGAACTGCAGCCAGTACCGCGCGCGGGAGCCGAAGCGCGCCGACAGGGCGGGTGCGACGCGGCGCGCGAGCCGCAGGACGCCTGCGACCGGCATCGCGGCGAGGGCCGCGATCGCAACGGGCGAGGCGCCGAAAACGAGCCGAGCGCAGGCGGCGCGGGTCTGGGCCAGGTGCCAGAGCACCATGATCGCCGCGCGCGTGAAGGACACGATGCGCTCGTCGATGGCGGCCGAGCTGCCGGCATCCTGGACGCCCCCCGCCGCGGCGATCTCCGCCGCCCAGAAATTCCCGTCCGAAAAGCGAATGTCAAAAAGCGCGTAAGGCAGGCGCTCGCAGAGTCGCGGGCCGGCTTCCGGGTCGATCAATGAATCGATGGCGCGCGGCGGCAGGCCGGCGATCTGCTTGAGCCGGCCCTCCTCCGCGAGCTCCCCGGCGAGGTCGAGGAAGGCGAGGTTGATCGAGCCCAGGGCGCGGCGGGTTCCCGCATCGAGCAGGCTCTGCTCGGACCAGTCGGCGCCTCCCGCGGGCGGCGCAAGTGCCAAGGGCTGCTGACGATTCATGGCATTTCTCCCCGTTGACGTGCCATTTCCTGTTTCGCCGGCTCTGCGGCCGGTTTAGGATTGACTGGTGTGAAAATACCAGTCCCAAGATAGACCGTCAAGGCATCCACATGCGCATCACCGACGACCGTTACACGCGCGACCGCCTGCGTCTCGACCTCGCCCTGCGGCTGATCCGCCACGAGGCGCGAACGCGCACGATCAAGAACTGGACCGGGCTGACCGACGACCGGATCCGCAAGCTCTACCGCTCCTATGTCGCCGACGCCGGCCGTCGCGACGTGCACCGCCATCGCGGCAAGAGCCCGCGTCAGAGCGCGTTCTTCATGCGCAACGCCGGGATACGTAGGGAAGCGGCCGGGCTGGCCACCCTGCTCTGCATCCTCGGCCTCCTGCGGCGCGAGGGCGCCTCGGCGCCCGGCGCGGTCGAGCACCTGCGCTGGGGCGAGAGCTTCTGCGAGGCCTACGAAACCTTCGCGAGCCTGTTCGAGCATCCGCAGATCTCCTTCGAGCATGCCTGCCACCTCTTGCGCTCGCTCGAGAAGCAGAACGAGATCTGCCTCGACGACTGCGAGGGCTGCGGCAGCCTGCTCGTCGTCATGCGCTACGCG